>JAGGAA010000094.1 GCA_017889675.1 Bacillota bacterium
CTAATTTAACAAGTGTCAAAGCAATCGGATTGGGTCTTCCCGGCGTCCGCGCACCGAAAACGCCGTACGTTTTATCCATAGCCGTGTAGTGCATCTGCAACAAAGATCTATTAGCATTATGAAACCAGCATAAAATCCAAAAATAATTGTGTTCGGTCATGCGTTGCATGGCTGGCAGATATTCGGGGTTGATTTTAATAATTCGAATGTCATCCTCCCATTCACTAATTACTTCTCCGACAGGATGAAGTGTTCCAACTTTATTGTTTTCCATCAATATAGATCCTCCAATTTTTTAGATCAGTCCAAATGCCACCGTTCAAAAACAGCTACTGGACCGTCGTCCACTTCGCTAACTCCAGTCGCTGGTCGTGAAAGCGCAATAAAGACTTTCTGTGAGCTATGCTTATTATGGCTGTACCCGGCAGCTTGTCCAGTAATAACTGATAAAGCTGTGTTTCAGCGGCTTCGTCTAATGCTGATGTGGCTTCATCAAGAAAAAGCCATTGCGGTTTAATCAGTAAGGCGCGAGCAAATGCCAGTCGCTGCTGTTCGCCTGGCGAAAGCTGCTGCTGCCAGTGCTGCTCTGTATCCAGTTGACCAGCTAAATAGGCTAACCCAACATCGACAAGTGTCTGTTTAATAGAGTCTATGCAATAGTCCCCGGACGCATCAGGATAAACAACCGCCTGCCGCAAGGCTGCAATCGGCAGAAACAGTTTCTGGGGAATAAACAACAACCGACCGCCTGCCGGCAATGTTACACTCCCGCGGCTAAACGGCCACATTCCATTCAGAGCGTGAAATAAAGTTGTTTTGCCGCAGCCCGAGGGACCGGAAATAAGGATGCGGCTTGCCGGTGGGATATCGAATGTGATTCCTCTCAATAACGGTTGACCATCAGGTAGCCAAAGGTCAAGCCGCCCGATCCGCATTCCTTCTGAAAACGGCCCTTGCCGACGAATTATTTCGCTTGACTGTAGGGCCGCGGTTTGGAGCATAGCTTTTCTAAAATCAATCAGCCGGTCGGTTGTCGCTTTCCATTTGGCTAACTGTTCGTAATTCATCATAAACCACCAAAAGGACATACGTACTCTGACGAATGCCATCGCGGTCTGCTGCATATCCCCCAGGCGAATAGTATCAGCAATAAACAGGGGTGCCAATATTAAGTAAGGCAACAACTCTGCCAGCAAAAAATAGGCCCGGAAAAACCAATCCATTATTTTCTTACGGTTAATAATTTGCAGCTGGGCTTCCATGATTTTGGCAAACCGTCCGACCAAACCGCATTCTTCCCGCTGTTCGCCATAGTAAGCAGAGATAGGTTCGGCATTTTCACGCACCCGCATCAGCGAAAATCGGTAATCAGCCTCAAATTTCTGCTGTTGGCGGTTTAGGGCAGCCAATATCTTCCCCAGGATATGATTAATCCAAGATCCGGCGAGAGCATAAATTGCTGCTAACCACAACATGGCTCCGGGAATAGTTATGTCACCGATTTTCAGTGTCCCCGGCGAATTCCACAAAATGGAGGAAAACACCAACAAAGATGCGCTTGTATGCACAAGACTGACAATCAGATCAATCGTGTCATCAGTAATCAAATGCAGATCTTCGGCTATTCGTTGATCAGGATTGTCCAAATCACCAGAAAGATACTGCAAATTGTAATAATTTTTGCCACACAGCCATTGGCCGATATAATCCTCCGTCAGCCACCGGCGCCACCGAAGTTGGAGAAGCCCCTGCAAATAAGTCTGACAACCTTGCAGGGGAAATGCGAATAGCGATAAAATGGCATAACTCATTAATTGGTGAACATAATCAGCATAATTTAACGCTTGAATTGCGTTGAAAAAATCTTTCCACCAGCTGTTAAACAGAACGCTCATATATACTTGTCCGCCAATCAGAGCCAATATCCCGGTCACCATCGCACCCGATTGCCAACGTTCTGCCGACTGCCAGTAAGGCCGCAATATGTCCCTTGTTTCATGAAAGAAAGATTTGGTCTTCGTAAATAGCAGCCTCACCTAGCGCAGCTCCTTTTGTTTCCTAAATACTCCCAATGCCGGACTGGCATGTCCCCCAGACATATGCCAGTCCGGCTTAGAATCACATCAACTTACATAAAGGTTCGCTCATAGCTAAGAATGAAACTACGCGGCGTCCCCGCATAAACGCCGGACGAATTACCGTTGCTTGTATTGTAATTGCTTGAGGCCCAATAATGTTTGTTAGTCAAATTATACGCATTGAGCGACCAGCGCCAATTCTTGGTTTTATAGTACACGAGCGCATCAAGTGTTGTGTAGCCGTCCATCCAGCCAGTGCTGTTATAATAAGAAACGGCACGTTTGCCTACATAAGTCAGACCGCCGCCCAACCCCCAGCCTTTTCTGGGGCCGTCCTGGAATTCGTAAGTACTCCACAACCGGAATGAATTTTTAGGCACGTTCGGCACGACGCTGCCTGCAGCATAGCTGTCGTCTTCCAGAACCTTGGCGTTGCAATGCGAGAAAGCGGCCAACAAATTCCAACCAGGCTTGATAACATAGCTGGCGTCAAGCTCAACGCCCTTGCTGCGCTGCCTGGCGATGGTGTCATATACCCCGTAACCCGCGGAGTCATAACACCAGTAAGCCATATCATTCCGGTTGATCCGGTACACCGATAATGTCATACTGGCGCGATTGCTTATGTCGACTTTTACGCCGCCTTCAACCTGATCACCGGTTTCCGCAGGCATGCTCTGGTATACATTATAGTCGTTTACATACGGACCTTGCGGGCTGTAGTATTTCGACCAGCCGACAAAACCGTTTACCCCCGGCGAAATTTCATACGTAGCTCCCACCCTGGGAGTGGTGGCGTGGGTACGGACACCCGAATAATTTCCGTCATAACTGGTTGAGCTCCTAGTCACGCTTGTACCGGCGCTAACCTTCCATTTAGGCGACAGGGTAATTAGATCATTTACATAAGCCCCGAAGCGGTCTTCCTGGGTATGGCGCCAGCCGGACGTAAACGAAACGTTTACGAAATCGGAATACACCGGATTAAAAATATCCACGTAAGACGAGGTCATGATACTTCTATTTTTTAGATACTGATTAAAATGGCCATAGGTAATACCGGTAGTCAACTCATTTGTTAGCCCGCCTGTTTTGAACTTTGCGTTGGCCGTGGTATCCCAAGTAAAGGTTTTGTTTAACCGCGCCATAGCTGATGCATACATCCTTACCGTGTTGCTGTCTGTATAAAGTTTGTACCCATAATTAGAGCGAGAATCATAGTCATAAGTACCATACCGCAAAGCCGAAGTGACTGTCCAAATATCATTGAATTTGTGGTCCACCTTGGCCGAAACCACGCGGCTGATTGTATGGGTATAAGAACGCGGATCAACATAAGATGCATTATACGGCAGCAGGCCGACCGGGTCGCTAATGGTTCCTGCCAGTGTCAAAAAAGAGGAAGCGGTTGGCGGACCATAATTATCATTAAACTGGGTTTCAAAGGTATAGGTGGTATTTTCCTGCGGCTTGCCTTGGACGATAAAACTGGCATTACGCCGCTTCTCCGTCGGAGTATTTCGTTTAAATGATGCATAATCGGTTTTATCGATAATGAGCCGCGAAAGCCATTTTTTGTCCTCCGTCAGAGGAATGGACATGTCTGCGCTGATCGATTTTGTTCCCCAGGAACCGTACTTCACACCATAGGTAAACGACTCATACGGCAGCGGTTTTTTTGTAACATAGTTGATGAGGCCGCCGGCCGTCACATTGCCATAAAGCACCGAAGCCGGTCCCTTTAATACCTCAATCCGGTCAATATTGCCGAGCCATCCGGTATAGGAAGAACTCCTATCCCACAATCCGTCAACATAGACATAGTCAGTAGCGCTAAAACCCCGGACATTATAACCGAGCAATACATCCGCATACGAAGGATAAATCTGCGAAGATACCCCGGCGACGTTAGCCAGCGCATCGGTTGACGTCAGGCAGTTCTGATCCTCAATGACCTTCTGCCCGACCGAGGTAATCGATTGCGGTAAATCCTTATTGGCAATATTTGATTTGCTGCCTGTGGAGCTTTGGGTTATCACATAATCTTTAACGCCTTCGGCGTCAGGCTGCTGCCCAATTGTCAACTTTTTTTTCTGCTTGTCCGCAGTAACCTCCACCTCAGCGACCGGAACATTAGCTTCAGACGAAGCCGTCTTAACGGAACTGTCACTGTTTTCATGTTGCACTTGCTGATTGCCTGCCTGCTCCTGCTGTGGCTGCTTTTCATCATCAGCCGTCTGAGTGCTTTCCGGTTGTGTTGCGGCATTTTCCGCCCCGGCAACACTAGGTCCGTATAAAAGCATGGCAATGGCAAGTGTAGCGCTACAAAATGGTTTCCATGTTGAGTTTTTCACCTTTTTCTCCCCCACCTCTACGGTTAGTCAGATCACTCTAAATCCCAGGTCTTCAACAGTTTTAGCAAGCACGCCATATTCAGCAGAACCAGTGATAATTGCCTCCTTTTTTTCTAAGTCAACACTAACACTTGTTACTCCTGCAATATTTTTAAGTGCTTTTTCCACTTTGCCTATGCACATACTGCATGACATTCCCTCAATTTTCAAAATAATTCGATCTGATAGTCCCATTATTTCACCTCCTTCTTGCAAATAGTCTGAAATATTTCAAACATAAGCAAACATAAACAATATTTATGTTTGCTTATGTTTGCTTATGTTTGTTAAAATGATATAATAAAATAAATAGAAATACAAGTACGCACTTTTATGTGACATACTTATATATATAATACTAATGAGAAAGGATGCGTTCTGAATGACAAAAACACAAAACCTTAGAGGTCTTTGTCCAGTGACTAATGCAACACTAACAGTTGCCCAAAGATTAGTCACAGGCAAATGGAAATTTATCATTCTCTGGCGTTTAAGCGAGGGAACGAGAAGGTTTAGTGAACTTCAAAAACAAATACCCACTATTTCACAGGGAATACTTACACAACAACTCAGGGAACTTGAACGGGACGGAATCGTGTTTAGAGAAGTATATAAAGAAATACCGCCCAAAGTCGAATATTCATTAACAGATATTGGACAAAGTTTTATACCTATTTTGAACGATGTGTTTGGATGGATAAACAGCTACAATAAAAAAATGAAGAAACAAGAAAAGCTTTCTCCAGAGGGAGTGAATATTTCAAAAAAAGATAGCATTACTACGACTGCAAATACTGACGGTTGTTCCTGCGGTGACAGTTGTTCCTGCGGTGACGATTGTACATGTAGCGGCTAATCTTGTGATAAGTATGAAAAAATCTTTTATACTGGCAAGAATAGGACTACATCGTACCAGTTTAGGCCAACTGATGCCAACTTGCCATTTCAGCCCCTCTATAGTTCTTTTCACCCTTACTCAACCTTTACGCAAAATACCCCTGGCATCATAATGAAAAGCAAAAAATCCGCCGTTATTCCGATGGTTATGGAATAATGCGGATTTTATTTTATATTTCCTTCGACCATGTTTTTGGTATCCCATTATTAGGAGGTGCTCACATGTAAAGTCTATGGCCAGAAAAGTGGTCATCTCAACAGAAAAAACCGAGGACGGTCGCCCCCAGGCATCAGTAACGGTTCATTATATGTTTGCACAAGATGTTATGCGGCAATAAGCATGAGTTTAGCTGTTCTCCCCCTTAAATAATCATCCCCGTAACAAAACTACTATTTCATCGATTGACATGTATCGCAGAAAACCGTGCATGTCGGATCCTCTCGCATATGGCCTGCACCCCATTCGGCCAGCTTCATCAAAGGCGGTATTATGCTCTTGCCCTTGTCAGTCAATGTATATTCAACTCTTGGCGGAACTTCATTGTACTGCTCACGATGGACAATACCGTCTGCTTCCAAATCTTTTAGCGACTGCGACAACATCATATTTGTTACACCTGTCAGCTTACGCTTGATACTGCTGTACCTTGTCGGCAATCCACTGGCAAGCATACAGATTATTGGCAGTTTCCACTTACCGCCTACAACATCGATAGTATAGCGAATAGGGCAAAGCAACTTCTCTCCAGCATAGGTTTCATCCACATCCACAATCTTCTTATTCATGCATACTCTCCTCGTATATGGTATGGTTTTCCATACTTAATCATTAAAATCTGCGTACTTGTATTAAACTGATTTTGTAATACAATAATAACATAAAACATTATAAAGGAG
>JAGGAA010000095.1 GCA_017889675.1 Bacillota bacterium
CTCCAAAAGCTGAAAAGCCGGGCGATATTCCTAAAATCCGTAAACTCGCTACGCTCAAACAGTACGGATTTTTTAACGGAATACCACCCGGCTTTTCTCCTACGGAACGCTTTTTCCGGCAAAGGCCAAGGGGTTACGGAGTTACGATGGTTGCCAGACGTAAACAGTACGGCCACCTGACAACCCTTGTTGTATAAGGCATCCACGACTCCCCAAACTTATACTTTCTTATTCAATAAAAAAATAAAAAATCAGTGGCACTCTGCAAAGTGCCACTGATTTTTTAGCTTATAAAAGCTGAATCATAACAAGCTTCTATGCATTCCGTACAGCATTTGTACGTTTATCCTTAATACTAGCTTCAATAGTTTCTGGCAACAGTACCGACAATGCTTTTGTCGGACATTTTTTAACACATTGTGGCCCGTCAGCAACTTCAGCACACAAATCACATTTGTAAGCTGTTTTTTGACAAGTGCCTTCGCCTTCGCGTGTTAAATAAACAGCACCTATTGGGCAGGCCATCAAACAGTTTTTGCAACCAACACATTTTTCAGCAAGCACATAAATGGCCTGACCACGGTGCACAATGGCTTTTTCCGGGCAAGCCTCCGCACAAGGGGCATCTTCACATTGACGGCACTGTATTGGCACACTGATATCCTCTGTTTTTACAACAGACAGCCGGGGCAAAAACGGTACACTCTTAATTTCCTCAGTACCTAATTGTTTTTTTGTATGGGCTAACACACAAGCAAGTTCACAAGTACGACAGCCGATGCATAAATCGGGGTCTCCGATAACAAAAGCAGTATCAAGCATACTTTTAGCCCCTCCTCACATAATGGGTGTGCAGTAATTCATGCGATTTGTGACCAAGTGGTTTGCCCAAAAAGTCTTTGTACAGCTTAGCAACTTCGGGATTGTCATGCGACTTTCTTAACGGCAATTCCTCATCATGCTTATACATTGAATCCCTGCGGCTGGTATAGACCGCTTTGCGTTCATTTTCCAAAAGAACTTTTGGCTGACCGCCGCCACTGATGCAGCCTTGCGGACAAGCCATAACTTCGACAAAATGGAAATCAGCAGTACCATTTTTCACTTCTTCTAGAATAGGCGCTGCATTGGCAAGGCCGGCTACTACTACTGTTTTAATCGCCAAATCGCCAACTTGAATGGTTGCGCGTTTTACGCCTTCGCTATACCGTACATCCAGTATATTGATATCGTCAAGCGCTTTACCAGTAATCAATTCATAGCCTGTCCGGAGTGCGGCTTCCATAACTCCGCCTGTAACCCCAAAAATATGTCCGGCACCAGTATAAGCTCCTAATACGGAATCCGGCTGGCTTGGTTCAAGATTTTTAAAATCAATGCCAGCGTATTTGATTAGATTAGCCAATTCTCTTGTCGTCAAAACAATATCCACGTCTTGGCTGCCACTTGACTTCATTTCTGGACGAGCAGCTTCAAATTTTTTGGCCGTACAGGGCATAACAGATACACTGACTATTTTCTTGGGATCGACCTTCTCTACCTGTGCGCCATAGGTCTTGAACAAAGCGCCTGCCATCTGCTGTGGAGATTTACATGTTGATAGATTTGCTTGCAAATCAAAGTACTCTTGCTCAACATATTTAACCCACGCCGGGCAACAGGAAGTAAACATGGGCAATGTACCATTTTCCTGTATCCGTTTAATTAACTCGCTGCCTTCCTCCATAATTGTTAGATCAGCAGTAAAGTTGGTATCATATACTTTGTCAAAGCCAAGTTTTCTAAGAGCAGTAATCATTTTACCGGCAACTAATTCGCCTGATTCCATACCAAAGTCTTCAGCCAGCCCAACCCGGACAGCTGGGGCACATTGAACCATGGTCACTACATCAGGATTGTTGATTGCTTGCCAGACCTGCTGTGCATGCCCCATATTATGGGCGGCAAATAACGGTTCCTTTACACTCGCTAATAAACCGCGCTCCTGCATCTTGGTTTCACGTGGTTTACTAGTATCTGACTTGTATTCCTGGTATGCGCTGCATATCTGCACACACTGCCCGCAGAAACAACATTTATCATAATTAATATCTACTGGCATTCCTTCTGGCCCACCAATAGCTCCAACAGGACAAACATCGGTACACCGATGACATCCGGTACATAATTCCTGATCAATCTCAATTGTATATTGCATAATACTCACCTCCTATTTTTTAAACATGCCGATAATCGTAGCGACAGCTTTCTTATTTTTTTCTTTTTTTTCCTTGTGAGGTTCCACCAAGCGTAATGCTTGTTGCGGACAAGTTTCAACACAGATAGGACCTTTTTCCCGGGTATAACATAAGTCACATTTATTGCCATACAATACGGGCTTGCCTAAATTTTCCTGGATAACCTCTTTACCCTTAACAAAACGTGGCACAAGTTCTACTGCCCCAAACGGACAGGCCACCAGACAATCTTTACAGCCTTTGCACTTTTCCGTCTGAATGAGTACTTTATCGTCTTCAAAGTAAATCGCTTTTTCAAGACAGGCCTGCGCGCAGGGAGCATCTTCACAATGGTGACACTGCACTGGCATAGTCACCTCTTCCACGCGGGTAACAAACAATTTAGGGAACACAGGGGTATCAATGTTGCCTGCCGTAATACCCTCGACATTATGGGATACATGGCAAGCGACTTCACAGGCTTTACAGCCAATACACTTTTCCCCGTCTCCAACAACAAACGGGCTCAACTTTTCCATAGTTACCTCCCTTTCAAGAAGTTTAACTTCTTGCATTATTTTATGTTTGACACTTCAGCACCCATTTTGCGTTTCATATTGTCATATAGTGTAACAAGCTGTTGCTCGGCTTGCGCCTGATCCTCAATTGCCTCCAGTTTTACTGCACAATATTTATACTCAGGCGTTTTAGAAATCGGATCAAGGTTATCAATAGTAAGTTCATTACAAGCGCCAATCCACCATTGATAGGTCATGTACACAGCTCCCGCTTTTACCCGGTCACTAACCTTGGCACGGGACATTACAGAACCACGCCGCGAAGTAACCCGCATCAGCTCTTCATCTTCAATTCCCAGGCGTGCAGCATCCTCTTCGCTAATCTGAATATAGCCAGGTTCGTCGGCTAGTTTGGACAATCCCCAACAATTGCCAGTCATTGTCCGGGATGAGTAATGGCCAACTTCACGCACAGTGCAAAGCACTGTCGGATATTCTTCATCAGGCACTTCTGCTGGCGCTCGCCATGCAGTGGCAAAGAAAATTCCCTTCTTGCTGGCTGTTTGAAATACATTCCCTTTGAATAAATAGTCCGTACCTGTGTCTTCCTTCGTACGGCAAGGCCATAGCACACTACCCTGGCGCTCCATTTTCTCATAAGTTGCGCCAGCGTAACTTGGACATAAGCTAATTAATTCGTTCCAGATTTCTTCGGTGTCTTTATAGGTCAGTTCATAGCCAAATCGCTTAGCTAATTCACCAATAATAACCCAGTCGTCCTTAACATCACCGTTGGCATCAACTGCTTTTCTGAAGCGTTGAAACCGGCGGTCAGCCCCGCTGAATACCCCGCCATGCTCACCCCAGGAAGTGGCCGGCAGTATGACATCGGCAAAGTGTGCTGTTTTGTTCATGAAAATGTCCTGGAATACCACAAATTCTAAATCAGTAAGCGCTTTTCTCAAACCAGCAGAATCAGGATCGCTTTGCGCCGGATCTTCACCAATAATATAGAAGGCTTTCAGTTTACCTGCAGCAACCGCATGGGGAACCTCAGTAATGGTAAAACCAACTTTATCTGGCAACTGGTCTACACCCCAGGCCTTTGCAAACTTTTTGCGGTTAGCCGCATCAGTGACTGCCTGATAGCCAGGGTAGACATTAGGTAATGCACCCATATCGCAGGCTCCCTGCACATTATTTTGACCACGCACCGGCCCTACCCCAGAACTTGGCTTGCCAATTTGTCCTGTCAAAAGACATAGCGAACCAAGACCCTTTACAACATCAACTGCCTGACCAAATTGGGTGACACCCATCCCCCACAAGATAAAGGAGTTCTTGGAATGAGTGTATATTTTCATTGCCTCTTCTACTAATTTGGGGTCAATACCAGTAATAGACTGAGCATATTCCGGCGTATAGTGCTCTACCGTTTTACGATAGTCGGCAAAACCCTCTGTAAAGTTAGCAATAAATTTGTCATTTTGCCAGCCCTTAGCCAAAATAAGATTAGCAAAGCTATTGACCAAGGCCATATTCGAACCATTTTTTAGCTGGAGCCATAAATCTGAAATACGCGCAGCCTCAGTTCGCCGGGGATCTACAACAATCAGCTTTGCACCTTTTTGTTTGGCACGCACAATTCGTTTGGCCACCAGAGGATGCGCATCGGCTGCATTATAGCCAAAAATTAGCAAGCAATCCGCGTTTTCAATCTCAGGTATTGAGTTTGACATCGCCCCGCTGCCAAAAATTGTTGTCAAGCCGGCAACAGAGGGTCCATGGCACACCCGCGCGCAGTGGTCAACATTATTCGTCCCGATAACTGCCCGCATGAATTTCTGCATAACATAGTTGGTTTCGTTACCTGTCCCTCGGGCTGATCCAGTACCCATAATCGCATCAGGACCATATTTCTCTTTAATGGCTTTAAGCCTGTCAGCTACATAATCCAAGGCTTCGTCCCATTCAACTTCATGTAAAGATTCATTACGGTTATAGCGGAGCATAGGTTTAGTAAGACGTTTACTCAAGATTTTCGTATCATTTAAAAAATCCCAACCATAGTAACCTTTCAAACATAATTCGCCTTCATTGATTGGCCCATTTGCTGGTTCAGCCCCAACAACCCTGTTGTTTTCAACACAAAGGTACAGTTGGCAGCCTGACCCACAATAGGGACATACTGTTAATACTTTTTTCAACTCACTTCTCCCCCTTTTATAATGCACTTGTAATTTATATAAAGCGCTGGGAGAATTATTTAGTGAAATAAGCAAACACGATGCTACCATGTACGAGAAGTACCCCCCTATTAGTTCACCATAAGAGCACTTCTAATCATTTTAGAAAGGCTAATTTCCTTGCAAGTCCATACTATGACCGTGCGGTTCAGTTAAAGCAGCATACACCATCTTACTATAATAACCCAGCTCACTTACGAAGTTGCTATGCCCGCATGTTCCCCCAAAATCAAAATTTCACTATTGAGAAACACTGCCGCCTAGTTTACGTTTAAGCTCATTATATTCTGCAGTAAGATCTTCTTCTGCCTGTTTCTGATCACTGATCGCTTCTACTTTGACCGCACAGTACTTATATTCAGGTGTTTTAGAAATAGGATCAACTACATGGATGGTCAATTCGTTACAAGCCCCCACCCACCATTGATATGTCATATATACAACACCTGCACGCACCCGGTCTGTTACCAGCGCTCTGGTCATAACCGAACCGCGTCGTGTAGTCACACGCACAAGCTCTTCGTCAACAATCCCAAGTTTATCAGCATCATCTGGATGAATCTGGAGATAGCCTGGTTCATCAGCCAGTTTAGCAAGACCCCAACAGTTACCAGTCATGGTGCGGGAGGAATAATGACCTACTTCGCGCACCGTAGATAGTACCAGCGGATAGTCAGCATCAGGTTGTTCAACCGGTGGACGCCATTCTGTTGCAAAGAAATTGCCTTTCTTGCTCGGAGTTTGGAAGATGTTGCCTTTAAACAAATAGGGCGTTCCCGTCTCCTCTACCGTACGGCATGGCCACTGAATGCTGCCCAATTGTTCCAGCCTTGCATATGTTGCCCCAGCAAAGCTTGGGGTTAGGCTAATCATCTCATTCCAAATTTCCTCGGTATTTTTATAATTCATTTCATAACCGAATCGTTTTGCCAGTTCACAAATAATTACCCAGTCGTCCTTAACGTCGCCTTGAGCATCTACCGCTTTACGGAAGCGTTGGAATCTACGGTCTGCACCACTAAATACACCACCATGCTCACCCCAGGAGGTCGCAGGCAAAATGACATCAGCATGCAAGGCCGTTTTATTCATAAAAATATCCTGAAGAACTACTAATTCTAATTGATCCAAGGCCTTTCTTACACCAGCGGCGTCCGGATCACTCTGGACAGGATCTTCGCCAATAATATAAAAAGCTTTTAATTTGCCGTCTTCGGCACAATGAGGAACATCGGTAAGTGCATAACCCACTTTTTCCGGCAGGCTTTCCACACCCCACCACATCGACTGCTTGATTGTACTGGCATACACCCATGCCATAGAGAATGAACGATCTTTCTGATTTCGCATAAATTTCCACAGCCTGTTCCACAAGCTTAGGATCAAGTCCTGTAATTTTTTGCGCGTACTTAAGCGTATATTTAGCTACATTTTTCTTGTATTCGTCGAAACCTTCCGTATATTTTTCAATATACTCTTTATTCTCCCAGCCTTTTGCCAGAATAAGATTGGCAAAGCTGTTGACAGCTGCCATATTGGAACCATTTTTTATTGGCAGCCAGATATCGGCAATCCTGGCTGATTCTGTTTTACGAGGGTCAATAACAATAATTTTGGCCCCTTTTTCTTTTGCTTTCACAATACGCCGCGCCACCAGCGGGTGAGAATCTGCCCCGTTATATCCAAAGATAAATAAACAGGTAGCATCTTCAATTTCCGGAATGCCAGACCGGCTACAGAGGGAGCATGTCAAACACGGGCGCAATGGTCGATATTGTTGGTACCGATCACCGCGCGCATAAATTTTTGCATAAGGTAGTTAGGCTCGTTGCCCATACCCCGGGCTGACCCGGTACCCATAATGGCATCAGGTCCGTATTTTTCTTTTATAGCCTTCAGTTTGTCAGCTACAAAATCCAGTGCTTCATTCCATTCAACTTCGTGGAAGTCTTCGCTTCTGTTGTACCTGAGCAATGGTTTTGTCAAACGTTTGCTCAAAATTTTAGTATCATTTAAAAAATCCCAGCCATAGTGGCCCTTCAAACAGAGCTCACCTTCATTAATGTGCCCGTTTGCCGGTTCTGCACCGACTACTCTGTCGTTTTCTACCAGCAGATACATTTGGCAGCCAGCGCCACAATATGGACATACTGTTAAAACTTTCTCCAAAATTTTTCCTCCTATTAAATTTTTTCTAACACTTGAGTAAGCTTTTCATGCAATGCTTACTTTAAACGGTCTAAAGCAAGCATCAAAGCATAAATTAGTGCCTGCGGACGTGGCGGGCAACCCGGAACATAGATATCAACCGGAATAATGCTGTCAACTGCGCCCCGAATCGCATAGCTCTCACCAAAGACCTGTCCACTAGCTGCACAAGCTCCTACAGCCATAACTAGCTTCGGCTGCGGTGTAGCATCATACGTCATTTGCAGGGCTTGTGTTGAGTTACGAGTAACAACACCTGTTACCATAAGTAAATCGGCATGCCGGGGTGAAGGTACAAAATCTATCCCATACTGCTGGATATCATAGATGGGATTACAGAGATGATTCATTTCAAAATCGCAGGCGTTACATGATCCAATATCTACATGTCTAACATGTAAAGAGCGACCTAATAACGATCGTATTTTACGCCTAAGCTCAGATGCAGCTTCGTCAGCAAGACTTGCGCCCAAAGTGGCTAATTTGTAATTATCGGTCTGCTTAATACAGGCAGCTTCGCAATTCTCAATACAAAGACCACAAAATACACAAGCATTTTGATTGATACTAATTGATCCAGGAACAACTTTGATGGCTTTTGTTGGACAAACAGCCGCACATTTTTGGCAATCCTGGCAAGCTGCAGCGCTGTCTACCACTACCTCACCCCGGAACCGCGGGACTGGCACTGACGTCTCCCAATCTTCAGTTACTGTCCCGGTGGATATTATTTTACGTAATACATTTAACATGTCTATTCCTCCTAGCGGTCGAGACAGGCATACGATAATTCATAACTTTTATTAATCAGTGGAAAATCCGGAATAATATTCCCAGGAGCTGCCACTGTAAGTGCTGGCCAATTACAATACGCTGCAGCCCGTACAAAAAGCCGGTAAATCGTGTTATCTTTGCCGACCATCAGCCAATGAACACAATGTCCTTGTGACGACTCGCTCCAACCAAAGCCAGAGCTATATGGTTTAATCTCAGGAATATCAACTTTAAGGGGTCCTTCAGGCATCTTGGCAATAATCTGGCGAAGCAGCTTCATAGTTTGATATACTTCATCTACCCTTACCCACAGGCGAGCAGCTACATCACCGGTCGTATATACCGGAACATTAAATTGAAGCTTTGAATAGCACTCATAGGGATAATCACGGCGACTATCAATATCTACTCCTGAAGCCCGCGCTCCCACACCTACCACGCTCAAATCCAGCGCTGCTTGACGAGAGACAATCCCAGTAGTATTAACCCGATTCAAAAACGCATCGTTTGTACGGAAAAGACCGATCATTTCATTGAAATCCGGTTCAAGTACATCCAATAGGTTAATAATTTCATCTGCCAGATTATTAGTTATATCCTGCCTTACTCCACCCGGTACCACCATGCCCCGCAGAAAGCGATTTCCGGTTACCGCTTCATTGATGCGCATGATGGCTTCTTTCATCCGTGCTCCTGCCATAATCGCCACTGCAAAGCCCATACCAGCACACAGGTTCCCGATATCACCAACATGATTGTAAAGACGTTCCAATTCAGCAACAAGCGTTCTTAGGTACTGTGCCCGTTCAGGAACTTCAACCCCTGCTAACGATTCAATGGCATGGCAGTATGACAGAGAATGCGCTACACCACAAACACCAGAGATACGTTCCACCTGATAAAAAGCTTTTTCTAACGGCAATCCTTCAATGGCTTTCTCTATCCCGCGATGAACAAAAAACATTTTGGCATCCAAACGCAGGATGGATTCACCGGCCTGGCTGAAGCGGAAATGTCCTGGTTCGATGATACCAGCATGAATAGGACCTACCGGCACTTCAAATACGCCTTCCCCTTCTACACCATTCATATGCCAAGACCGATTGGCCGTTGGTACCGGCGTAGTAACATCAAAGTCCTTACGTAACGGATAGATAGCATCTGGCCAGTTTTCATGTAATACCAGCGCACGCAAATCTGGGTGTCCTACTGGTTTTAAGCCAAATAAATCATGTATTTCCCGTTCATACCATGCTGCTGCCGATATTTGGGGAGTTATGGAGGAAAACTCCAGCGCACCGGTAGCTTCTAGTAAAGCTTTAATTACTTTAAAACCTTTCCCTACAGCAAAAACACAATAGATAGCATAGTTACCATGTAAGCCGCGTTCGTCATTAGCAAACATCGCGATAAGTCCATTCTTACCATC
>JAGGAA010000096.1 GCA_017889675.1 Bacillota bacterium
CAAGACTCGCTATGAATGGTTCGCTAAACCTTATTCAGCGGGGTTTCCACCCGCTATATGATGCACCCTTTGCTTGGCGCACACCCCGTCCCCCTGACACCGCCCATACCACTCGGCAGTTTGCATAATCAACATCATTTCACCGCATACCCGGTTACAGCCGCTGTAGGGCACAAAACCACGGTCAGAAGAACGGCGGATGGCCATTTTGATTTGGTTTTTCAGCTCGGTTACTTGTTGGTTGGCATGATATGCGCCTCCATAAAGTTAGGAGTCCTCTAACTAAATAACTCACCCTTAAATGCCCGCTGCATAAGGGCTTTTTGTTGTTCGGTTTTTTCGACAATGGCGGCGAATTGGTTTTGGAGGTCGAGAGGGGGAATTTCTATAATAATCGATTTTAGTTTGCCAACATTTATCCCCGCCATAATAGCACCCTGACTAAGGTTTTCGATTTGCCATTCTATACATTTACCATATTTCAATTGGTAACAAACTTCATTATAATTGATCGGCGCCTTGCGTTCAGGCCTTTCCATATCTTTCTCAATGTCACTGTTAGCATTACTTATTTCATACTGCTAACTATCCCCTTCTACCCTTCCACAAAATAATCCGAATCGATCCGCTTAATCTCGTATACTGTCTCAGTCGCCACGCCCACCCCATAGTCAATCATCAGTTGCGCCAACTGAATTCCGTCCATTAATACAATCCGGTTACCTATTCTGCTGGCTACATCACGGGCTGCCGCAGTAAAAGTTGAGGTAGTAATAAAGATTCCTTTATGGGCGCCCTTTAGTTGCAGCGCTCCGATAAATCCTTGAATATCAGGACTTCCGACAGAATTCTTCCATCGTTTGGCCTGCACATAGATGACATCCAGGCCTAAGCGGTCTTCTTTTATAATCCCATCAATTCCTTCATCACCGGCCTTGCCGACGACTTCCGCAGCATCTTCCCGTGAACCGCCATAGCCCATCTTCAGTAACAAATCCAGGACTAAGTGCTCGAAAAATTTCGGTGACTGATCGGCAATCTGTTGTAATAGTTCATCAGCCAGGGCGTTTCTCAGTTCCTGATAATAGTTATGAAGCATCTCCCGTGGTGTTTTGTCATTCTCGTTACCTTCATCAAAAGGTACAGAAAGGTCATCCTTTGGCCTGGCTTGCTGTTTAAATTCCCGAAACTCAGGAAACTGGCTCAGTAAATATTTATCAATCCGGGGTGGGTTTTGCAGCAGCAAGCTCCGTCCCCGTTCTGTAATCTGGAATTGACCAGACGCTATTGCTTCAATAAGCAACGCTTTCTTTAGATATGTTCGCGCCCAACCAAGACGATTATAAAAGATAGACTGCAAACCAGACGGCAATTGCCGGGTTCGTTCCTCCGCATCCAGTTGCAGCTCGTCTGCCAATACCTGGTGAAGCTCTTTTAGCGAATGCACCTTACCATCGGCCAAGCACTGTAGAAAGGGCAGCATAATATCTTTATATGTTGGCATCGTCATAGCAAAAACCTCCAGTACTTCGTCAAAACAATTCTACAAATCAGAGAAGCTTTACATAGTTTCACCGCGCCAAAGCCCTCTGCCACGCCTATATCCAATACATTCCCAAAAAAACGCAAAAATCCTGCAATTTTTCAATAATTCGCAGGATTTTATTATCTAATTAAGTTATGTCATCCAAAAGACACAGAGAATCGCATCTGCTTCTTCTTTTGCAAAAAAAATACCGCAAACCATTGCTGTCGATGGTTTGACGGCATTTTAAAAAATATAATTTCTATCAAAAAAGCCCTTCAATAAGAACAAAAAAATATGCAGATTAGGTAAATAGCTTGAGATACGTAATTTGTGAAAATTTCAATTTTCAACTACAGAGATTCACTACTCCACTCTGCCGGATCTCTAGAATTAAATCCTTTAATCGTTTTAGCATCCCCTTTAAGCTGAAAGTAATCTGAAGCGTAAATATTAAACATACAAAGATCAATTGGTGTTACTTCTGACGCATTGAGCTTTGGAATGCACTCACTTTCTTCCAACGCCGCCGCAATAAGTTCTGAACAAAAAAATTTTGTAAGATCTTCTTTATTGGTTGTCAAGCGATGCAAAAAAGGTAAATTATCGAGTGTGTCTATTCCAGCCTTAAGAGCCTGTGGCAAATCATATGGTTTATGCTCTTGGTGGAGAAGGAAATCATAAAATTTCGTAAGATCCATTTTTGTACGAATATCATCTCGAAGCGGTAACCACCAAATTTCACCTTCGTAATTAACAAATCGATCGCTTAAACGGCTAATAGCGACTCCCGAAAAACCGTTTAAGGATGTGGACTCAATAATTTGATTAAAATATCCTGCCTGAGGGTCATTATTGATGAGCAATTTTGATTGAAAAATGGTACCTACATGAGAGACACCAGATCGAGTAGCCCATTTTATTATGTCAGATACATCACCCTTCCCTGAAAATGCGATAATATCACCAGGTTTCATTAAATTCCGAACAGTTTCGTAACTGACATCTTTTCGCCCCATTACACTTACTCCTTTTACCATTTTAATCTCTATTCCACAACTTTTATTAGCGGCATAAATAGGTATAAAAAAAGGTGTGCGCCTTTTACTGAAATATTACACTAAAACTTCAAATGGTTAGGCTAAACTATGGTATGTCCATATAAGCAATCCTATTTCTAAACTATTGCGGTACTTCACATATTTGCTTTTTGTACTTGCAATTTCAGCAGCTTTTGAAATAATCGTAGCCATTGCTTCGACTTTTGTTGTAGGAATCGTCATACCTAAAATTGTAATTGATTTTTCTTCAGGATGTTGCAGAGTGGAATCCATCTTCTTTATTAGTTCATCAAAAACATCTTCTTCGATATATGTTCCAGACTTAAGTGCTTCATCACTATTTTCTTTCACATAATCGCCTATAACAATAACAATTCTTGAAATGTCAATGTTTTCAATACCCAACGTTTGCAGATTAACCAAAACCATCCCCTCCTTTTTGGTAATATTTCTATAAATTCCAATTAATTCCTTCTTCTTTCAATTATTTTTAAGTTAAAATCAAAATATATTTTTACTGTCCCGAAGGAGAAGTACTGGAACGTTCGAACACTGAAAAATCGTTTTGTCCATTAGTTATATTCGTAAACTCGGCTACATTTACGCTGAAGCCAGTAATGTCAGGGGGACGGGTTGTTGACAATATCCTAAATTAAGAACCGGTCAACAACTCCGCACCTTTAACACGTCCTTTAAAAATCTGCAATACGAAAAGCCACCTATGGCTTTACTATTTTAGTAAGCCATAGGTGGTTTCTCTAGAGCGGGTGAAGGGAATCGAACCCTCGCTATTTTGCAGTATCAATTGCGGTGTCGGTTTTATTGCCTATATCGTATTAAAGTTCTATTGCTTAGGTATCACGTGGGCAGGGTTGCTGACATCCGCATTTCAGTGGTTTCTGTCCATCCCTTTGCTTTACTTTAACATAAAGCTATCCCTAACAAAACGCAAGCCAGCCCTGCGTTTTGTTATATCAGCTGATTACGGCCAGCTTTTTTTGCCGTATATAAATTTTGGTCAGCAGTAATAAACATATCTTTTACATCTTGAAAAACATTGCTATAGACTGTAAGTCCGGCACTCATCGTCAGAACCCCGTACGGACTCATGCAGTGTTCCCTCTTGATTTTCTCAACAGCTTTCAACAGGTTTAACGCACGTTCTTCATAAGAACTTAGTGAGTCATGCTCCATAATAACCGCAAATTCCTCTCCTCCATAGCGGTACACCTGCCCTAAAATTCCGGCATTATGCACCAAAGTGCCTGCGATTTCTTTCAGCGCTTGATCACCGCTTTCATGCCCATAATGATCATTGTATAATTTAAAAAAATCTATATCACAAATCATCAAGGCAAACTCGCCTCGTCCCTCCCGGGCCTCGTCAAATTTACTGTGAATGGCCTGATCAAAAGAGCGACGATTGTAAATACCTGTGAGACCGTCCAAAAAACTTAAAACGGTTAATTTTTTATTTGCTGACTCTAATGCCTGCGTCCGTTCCTCAATTTTATCTTCCAGAATTTTATTTGCATCCCTGACCTGGATGGCCATATGGCGGAACGCTTTCACTAGCAGACTGATTTCATTTGTCGTTGAATCTGACAGCTTCTGTTTACCATCAATCACAAATCCATAATCCCCTTCAGATATTTTTTCGGCGGCGATTTTCAGAAATCTTACTGGATTCGCTACATTTTTACGGATAACATACAGGACTATCAGCATCATAAAGAAAAAGAATGTCATGCCAAGCACAATGATAATCTTGGCAGCACTATGAGCTTCTTTGCTGATTAGGTTTTTGGGGTAGACGGTTACATACAACCACTCTGGACCAATCATTTTGGTAACAGCCAGATAGGTTCCGTTTGCATGATCATCAATGATTTTAACATCACCGGTAACTTCTCCTGATTTTTTGATTGCTTCATACATACTGCTAAGGGTTGGATCTCCCAGCTTTTCAAGGCTCAAGACGCCCATTTGTTTTTTTATCTCGTCCAATTTTTTCGGATGGGCGATCAGATTGCCGTCTGCACTAATAATAAAATTATATGACCCTTCCAGATGTTCGGATATCAGACGATCCATCAGATCATTCAACTGTACATCATGGCTTGGTGTAATCAGATGCCGACCTTCATAGTCTACCGGCAATTCATAGGTTATTGCCCATTGCTTGGCCGTGAGGTCATAATATAAACCAGTCCAAACTGCCCGTCTCTCTGGATTATATTGTTGCAGGGTGGCCTTGATAACAGCACCGTCTGTCATCATTAGATCAGCTCTGGCATTAAGCCCCCAGGGAGACTCCGGATAATAAAGGACAATTGCGTTTTCAGGAAAGGTGGCATGTAGGAAAAATTTGGCGAAACTAGTCACACACCCGGGCCCCATTTCTGCAATCAAATGGTAGCTTAGAATCAAGCGGCGTTTAAGGTCGGTACTTATCTCTTTCACATTATTGCCAATAAAGCCGGAAACGCCCGAATAGTGCATTCCATTTGACAGCAGTGTCCCGTCATAATACTCCCTTTTCATTCGGGTAGCTCCCTGACTGTCGCTAAAAAACAATGCGTCAAAGTCAGCGTCCGAGAATTCGGGCGACAATTGATACAAGGTTAGATATCTCTCCTTAAAAACGTTCAGATTATCTTCCGCTAACTTAAATATAACAGTTTCCTGCTGGGTACGGTTTATGACGAATTTCTTCAAATTTTCAATGGCTTCTTGTCCCGCCTTCCCATAAACATACCAATAACCGAGACTGGTCACAAACAAGACAACCAAAGTAGCACCGATCGCCATTTTAAATAAAACATCGGTTGCTAACGAACTGGCAGGTACGAACCTCAATGAGAACTCCTCCATTTTCTTATTTGAGATAAAAATTTACATTTTGTATCAATTTTATCATAAGGCTAAGAATTTATCTTCATTTATTAGAGGATTGCAGGATTTGGGACTGTCAGGGGAAGGGGTTGATACGGAGTGTCACGGGGGAGTGTCGACACCATATTCAAAACAAATCACGTGACCGACGGTCGTGTCTTACCCAAAATCGCTTTTAGGGGAGCAAGGGGACGGTTTTAATGCTTCTGTATAAAAAAACCAACGTTACCACCAGCAGAAGCATCTGCCAACGTCCCACTTGTTTCTGCGACGTTGGCAGATGCTTGTTTGGATCGGTTGCTGCACAACGCGTATCGCATAGAACTTGGCGGTGACTCCATGCGAAAAATTATGGCAAAAGCCTATGAGGATCAGCTTGATCCCAACTAAATGCTTGTGATATCAAAATTACAATGCTATGCTTTTGACAGGATGGACAAGACTTGTCAGTTTAGCCCGAGATCGCTTGTCAGTTTGACCGAAATACACAGATGTGATGTATACCGCCAAAATAAAACATAACGTTTGTCATATAGTAGGAGGATATTTCATGACTTACTTAACTTACTTTATATTTCCCAGTGAAGACAGGGAAATTGACTTTATCTGGAGAATTGCAAGAACATGCTATGACTCGTTTTATCCATTTAAAGTATTATCAGCGCGCGGTCTTGAAAGAATTGATTTTGAACCCGTTACTATTTTATATGGAGGAAATGGTTCGGGCAAATCAACA
>JAGGAA010000097.1 GCA_017889675.1 Bacillota bacterium
CCCTTCCCTCTTACCTAAAGCCCATCCCTATAGCAGTCACTGTACTTGATACACACTAACCGTATACTACCTTGCTTGCCAACGGGAACAACTTAACGCTTATGCCAAATGGAAAGATGTGATTCAATTGACTTTTTTTGCGGAAACCAAAAACACTATCCTGCCAGATCAACTAACCAACTTTGCAACAACCGGAAAACGAAAAGTTTCCTACCTACTGCATCCTGGGTTTTGAATCTACGCTATAAGGATGGTGCTTACTTAGATAATAGCATAGACATACCATTTTTGCAAGCAGTATTATTCAGAAATTTCCGATTGTTGAAGCCATTGAAAAATCTCTTGTTCAGGAATAGGACGACTTATTACATACCCTTGTCCATAATCACAGCCATGCCCCTGCAAATAACGTAGCTGTTCCTCAGTTTCAATACCTTCACCAACAACACTCAGCCCTAGTTTGTGAACCATAACAATAACACCTTCAACAATAGCCTTAGCAGATGTTACATCTTCTTGTTGCAAATGATCGATAAAGGTTTTATCAAGTTTAAGCGAACTAATAGGCAGTTGACGCAAATAGGTAAGTGACGAATACCCTGTGCCAAAATCATCTAACGCCACACAGATGCCAAGTGCCTTGAGTCTCTCCAGTTGCTTTATACTTGTACCTGAAGACTCCATCAATATTGATTCCGTTATTTCCAGCTCTAAAAAACGGGGTTCTAGCTGAAATTCTTCTAATAATTCAGTTACAGTATCAACTAAATTACCTAAAAACAATTGATTGACAGATACGTTGACCGCAATTGTAACCTTCGAATAACCTGCCATGTGAACCTTTTGGATAAATTCGCAGGCTTGCCGCATTACCCACTCGCCAATCGGAATAATCAACCCGGTACTTTCTGCTACCGGAATAAACTTTAGCGGCGATACTTGACCATATTCCTTACTATTCCAGCGGAGAAGTGCTTCAAATCCGCTAACCTGGTTATCTGCCAGATTAATGATCGGCTGATAATGCAGTACAAACTCATTATTAGCAAGCGCCTGTCTAAGACCACTTTCTAGCGAAAGCCGCTCCACAACAGCGTCCTCCATAAAGTTATCAAACAGACAGAAACTATTCTTACCTGACTCTTTGGCATGATACATCGCTGTATCTGCTTTGCGCAATAATTCAGCAACCTCGTTACCCTGTTCAGGATATAAAACAATACCTAAACTGGCGGTAGTAAAAAACAGGATACTATTGATTTCGAAAGGTTCGTGCATAACCCCCAAAATTGTCCGGGCGAAATTGCTAGCTTCCTTCGCGGTAATACCTGGTAGTAATGCAACAAACTCATCGCCACCCATACGACAAAATAAGCCCCCTGGTGGCATAACCTGTTCCACCCGTTTGGCCAGCGCGACAAGAAATAAATCGCCCCAGTCGTGTCCATAGGAATCATTGATAAGTTTAAAATTATCAAGATCGATATAAAAGATTCCGCCACTCATCAAATCCGATTGACTCAAAATCGATGAAACTTTCTCGTTGAATTGGCTTGAGTTTGGCAGCCCTGTTAAACGATCATAATAAGCATGCCTGTATAACTTATCTTCCTGAACTTTCATTTCCGTAATATCCGTATAGGAACCAGCCAGTCTTATGGGATTTCCTTTACCGTCAAGTAACGCCTTGCCTCGGGCAAGTAGCCAGCGAAATTCTCCGCCTGCATTTATGCAGCGGTGCTCACACACATAATATGGTGTCAAACCCAATAAGTGCCGTTCCAGCGCTTTATCAACTCCCGGTAAATCCTCCGGGTGAATAGCCTTGCACCACATCTGCAAATTCACAAAAGATTCCTCTGTAAATCCCATTACTTCTTTCCACCTTGTGGAAATAGTCCGCTTGTCATTAATCAAGTCCCAATCCCAAAGCACATCATGCGAACCTTCCAACAGTAGCTGATACATATCCCGGCTTGTAGATAGCTCTTCATTACTTGTTTTAAGTTCTTCTACTGTTTTTTGCAGTGACGCCTCTGATCGAGTAATAACCCTTGATGTCAGTCCCCATATGAAAAATACCAGCACAACCACAGCGATTGCACCTGCTGAATATTGTGCCCGGACAGCCCGAACTAACTGCGTTGATTCGTTGGTTGCCTGAGCAGACTCTGCCGTATTGTACTCAATCAGCGCCATTATCTTTTGATCAATTTCCTGCCAATAGCCCATCAATTGGCCTAACTGTTTGGACTCATACCAACGCGCTGCTGACCAAGGATCTGATGCTATTGCTTTTGCTTCAGGTAAAAACTTCTTCCACGAATTTTCAACATCATTAAACAATTCCTGTTCTTCCAAACTGCCTATATATCTTAGTCGATAGATCATCTGACGGGAATTGACTTCGGTCATAATGTCCAGCGATTTTCGCCTGGCCTCTTCAAGCTTCAGGGGGTCTTGCTCTGTTGTTAATTCATACAACAGGCGCTGAATACTTGATGCAGTAATACTCATCCGACCCAGGGCTTCAACACTTGGCATATGATTTATTTGAATTTGGTCAACATTTTTTTCAAGTTTCACCAAATTGCCATAACTAAGCAAGCCCGAGACTATTATTACAGCTACTATAAGAAGATATCCGGCAGCAAGTTTATGTTCCGTATTCATCCCGCACCACCTCGCGCTAGTATATCTAATTATTTCATGTTTATGGCAATCTGGCAACCTCCGTTTTGCAAATTTCGTCAATTTTCAACAAATAACTCCCCCGTATCATTTAATGATACAGAGCTGCATTCGCACCCGCGTTCATGCTACTTTTCGTTAGCCAAGGCGTGTAGTTGTTCAGCCATGCTGGTCACTTCCTCAATACTGGCAGTGACTTCCTCAATAGCAGCAGCCTGTTGTTCTACCGTGACAGAGGTTGCTTGTCCCATAGTAACCGTTTTGTCAACAGATTCTTGGATGATGGTAGTAAACTCTTTAATCTTGCCAACCGTTTCCTTAGAATCACCAGAGAGCTTGCGTATCTCCTGAGCTACCACACCAAAGCCCAAGCCCGCTTGTCCAGCTCGTGCCGCTTCAATCGCTGCATTTAGGCCAAGTAACCGGGTCTCATCCGCTATATCCTTAATAAAGTCCATTACTTCATTGATTTTTCCTGAGACAATATTTACGTTTTTAATCTCGTTGTTGAGTGTATTTTGATTTTCGCTGACATCATTTGCAGATGCCGCCAATTCTTCCATAGTAGCCGATATCTGGACAACACTATCATTTATCAAACCAGCCATCTGTTTTAATTTATACTGCTGGTACCCTACTTTCGAAAGGGTATTAGCCACCAGAAACAGCATATTGGCGGCGGCGTCTAAGCTTTTTCTTGATATTTGCTTTACCTCACGCAAGGCAGCTATATATTCTTCAGGGTCTACACCAATTTCCTGGGCTACCTTGCGATAATAGGATTCGTCCGGAGTTGAAGTCAACACCTGTCCCCCGAGTATTGAGCCGATTTGCCGCCCCTCTAGCATAATAGGAGTACCAAAATCTACCAGTCCAGCATGGCAGTCATAAATCGATGGTTTACCTGTCCTGGCTGACTCCTCGCCGCCCTTGCGGTCACATTCCATGCAGCGAGCAAGACCAACTTTTGAACCCCGGGTATGGCCAATACAAAATTTAGTAAAATTGCTTGGTTTAGTTACTGGATTTCCATCAATATCAACTGCAATACTTGCCACACCCAAGGAGTCTGCAAAGCTGTCCTGAAATTTTTGCAAAAAATCCAGGTCGATGATGTCCTGCAATTTTACATTATTGCTGTCGGTCAAGCCTTGATTTGCATTTATCACTTGGTTTTGCATTAAGCTGTCCCCCTTATATGATTTTATTTAAATTTTGTGAATTATTGCTTTATTCGCTATGTTTCGATATATTTCCTTGTAAGAATTATGTAACTTATGAAATATATAAAAAGGACCAGTTAGCAATTGCCTTACTGATCCCTTCATATAATAAGTACTCAATTACTATTAGTCGAGATTAAAATAACGACTGATGCAGACTATGATGCGGTGCCGGAATAACCAGTTGATCAACAAGGAAGCCACTGTCTTTGATAACATTACTACCAGCTCTAACAGCAGCTGTCACCGCGCCAACCTCGCCAGTCATGGAAACGACAGCCTTACCGCCCATCCCCCGCGCCAGGCGAACTTCAAGTAATTGTATATTAGCTGCCTTCGCTGCTGTATCGGCAGCAACAATCGCCGAAGCCACTGAGTAACTTTCAATTACGCCTAATGACTTGATTTCTTTAACCTCAGTACAGCCTGATAATGCTTGGAATACGTCAGCATGAATGTTGGGCAGAACAAATTCGTCGACTACGTTCTCTGTCCCGCCAACGCTTTTCCCACTCCGTACAGCGCTTTGTACTGCACCAACATCGCCGCCAACCATCACAACATACTTTCCCGGGCACAGGGGCTGCGATAGTATTAACTCAACATTAGCCGCTTTTAACATGGCATCAGCAACCAAAATGCCTTTGGTAATATTTTTAAGTTCTAACAATCCTATGGCACGTTTCATTTTAATCCCCCCTGCTCATTACACTGCCCGAATACTAATTGCTCCATCCACAGCAACCACTTGCCCTGAAATGCTTGCATGCAGATTAGTGCCTACTGCAGCGCCTTCAGGAATAACAGCAACTAAATCACCTTTGTTGACCATAGCGCCTACAGCAACAACAGGTTTTGCTGGCGCACCAATATGCTGCGAAAGAAGTATTTTTACATTTTTCGTTGTAACTGGCACTGTCGCAAGCGGTGCTTTGACATCATATTTATCCAATCCCAGACGGTAGAGCAGCCGCTTCGTAGGAATTAGATGATATTCCCGATTGATGCGGGACTTTTGCGGTTTAGCATTATGAGGATTCTTCATTTTCGCCTGAGAAAATTGTCGCTTGAGTTCAGCATTAACTCGGCGTGGTGATAACCCCATAGTACAGCCGAAGGTTTCACAAGCTCCACATTCTGAGCAGAGAAGGGCTTTCGTAACAACATCGTGTTCGTTATACTGCCCTCTGCCAATGGCCTGCATAATCCGATGTGGTTCCAAACTATGGCCGAGGAGATTACGCGGACATACATCAGTACAAGCCCGGCAGTTACAACAAACGGCTTTAGCCCTGTTAGCAATAACCGACCAGGGGGTAGCTTTTTGGGTTACCAATGAGTGATCAGGCGGTAACACAATGATGCCGCCTGTTGTTTTGGTAACAGGCTGATCATCAGTTGTAAGCTTTCCCATCATGGGTCCACCATCAATAACGGCATAATTGGCAACAGTAGCTCCACCCGCCAATAGGATAAGTTCGCGAATAGCCATCCCAACAGGTACTTTAAAGGTAGCAGGCTTATTGACCGCACCTGTGACGGTAACATACTTATCGATAACCGGTTGCCCGGTAAGTGCCTCGGCTACATTGATAAGAGTTTCAACATTAGCTACAACGACTCCAACATGCAGTGGAATGCCGCCCTCAGGTACCACTCTGCCAGTTACCTCATGCACAAGCACCTGTTCGTCACCTGCCGGATAAATATCTGGCAGAAAAAAAAGTTCAATTCCTTGACCGCTTGTTTGCTTAAGTTCGGTCTGTAGTTTATTTACGGCATCTTCATATTTGCGTTTGAGGCCAATAACCCCTCGCCGCGCACCAGTAGCCACCATGACGGTCTTGAGACCGGCAATAAGTTTGCTGCTTTCACTTGCCATAATAAGCTGATGCGCCCTTAGCAGCGGCTCACATTCTGCCCCATTAATAATAACGGTATCTACATTGGCATTGATTTTTACATAGGTAGGGAAGCCGGCTCCGCCGGCTCCTACTACGCCTGCCGCTTTAACGGCGGCAATAATTTCTTCCCGCATATGTCACCTACTCTCTTGGCGTATCATGTTACTCACACGATGGAAAACGCATCAACAAGAACACAGCGACGCTGGCGGGTAAAGCTGCGTGCAGAGGTAAGTCCCTCGCCGGTCGGCCCTGCAATAGTAAAGGTCGTAAATCCCTCGCCGCCAACACCGATTCCAGCAAATGACGGAGCGTTTTTCACAAATATAGTAGTCTCAATCGCCTTAGCTAATCTAGTTAAGTTATCCACATTCTTGGAATGCAT
>JAGGAA010000098.1 GCA_017889675.1 Bacillota bacterium
AAAAAGCGGGCTATGTATCAAACTCAAGCCGCGTGATTTGCTGATGGTGCCGGGGCTATTTCCGGTTTTCATGGGTGTACGCTTTTGTTGATATTTTCACAACAGCTGTTACATAGAAGGTATAGGCCCGGCTTTCCGTAGCTTGATAGGTATACGTCGTAATCTGGGCCAGGTTTTCCACAATCGTCGTACCTTCCCGAAATCGGTACCCAGCCAAATCGATGTCATCGACTGCCGTCCATGATAAATTTACCTTTGTCGAATCAGTGGTATCAAGCGTAGCCGTTACACTGGTTACATCTGAAGGCGGAAGGTCTTTGCCGGTAACATAAATCGACGCTTCTACTCCGTCCGATACAAGGCCAAGATCATTAATGGTACAAACCTTTACCAAATAGGTCGTTTCTGTTTTTACGCTGTCTAGGGAAGTACTCCTGGTCGTTATTCCACTGCACACTAAAGTCCAAGTCGTACCATTGTCTATGCTATACCAAACTTTATAGCCGCTGATTACCGTTGTCGTTGTACGCGGGATACTCCAGGCGATATTAAGATCGGAAATCATCGTTCCGTCTTTTTGCCGATAGGTTTCCTCAGCGACACTCACACTGCTGACCTCGACCAGGGTATCCAGGTCACTATAACTAATTTCTGGTATATCTGTTGCCTCAGTGTATACTTCCTCAATATATTCCAGGCAGGTAATTTTGCGCCTAAGGTCCTGATCCCGACTAATGTTCAGTACCCTAAATGGTTTAACCACCTTGCTTGTTTTACCAAAGCTGTACAAATCCCATTTTATAGGTACTGTTGCTAATGTACTCGTAAGGGTAAGGGTATCGGTAGTGGTTTCCTCTGTTACTCCCTCGACAACAACCGTAACAATACTTTGAACTTCATCTATGGTAGTGGCTGCCGTATTGGTTATTTGAAGTGCTATAACATAAGAGGTATCTGGCTCGAGGGTTACTTCGCGATCCAATTGCAGTGTCGTAGCCGTCGCCGCAAGCAGCCGCCCGGAAAATCCCCACTGCGGCACATCATGCGCTACGAGAACTACATCGTTAATTTGACAAGCAATGGCATCAATATCCGCACTGTATTCCACGGTCCGCACCAAGTATTGATTGAGCCGCAGCCGATATTTAGCTTCCCGGTAGGCCTGGTCGACGGTGGTAATGCCATCCATGGTAATCTGGGTAATATTTGGTTCGGTTGCATCGTCATAGTCATCGGCGTAAGCCGTAATGACTTCCTTTTCATACGCTTTTTCTTTATTAGGAAAGGAAACTTCAATAGCGTTGGCCCGGTCCTTCAGGCTGACAAAGGTTTCTTTAAATTTATCGGTTAATATATTACCGACCGTGAACAGCTGTACCGGATCACCCGGGGCATCGCAAACGCAGCCAAACTTGGTGCCCCGCATAATTACCTTGCCTCGGCCAACGCCTTCCGGCTTCTGCAGCGAAGTCCAAAGATCATTCGCCGTATCAAAGATATAATTGAAGGTGAGGCTGTAGTCATCGCAAAACGCCGCCCAGCTAACAAAATCCTGATACACCGCCCTTGAGGTCGAAACCCCCTGGACAAGATATTCAGCTTCACCGGTGTGAATATTAGTAAGCTGTCGACAGCGATGAATCATGTCATAGGCGGCCCAAGCCGGATTTGTCGCCGCTTGTTGTTCGTATGCGCTTGTTTCAGCGTTCCACACCCAAACCTTTTCCCGGGTCTGCAGCCAGGTGATCACCGGCGTGCTTCCGCTCAGTTGACTGGTGGCCAGCGCTTTAATGCCGACAAGTACTTTGCCCGGACGGGCAAAATCGTCATACATAATACTGGATAATTGCGTCCAGTATACCTTGGTGGAATACCGGGTACTAGTGCCGCTTTTATAGGTGCATTTGGCCCGTACATCGTATTGCGCCGCACTAAGATTATCCAAGCGATAGGTCCGGAAAAAAGCCGTGTTTTTCGCCGCTTTAATCGTAGCTGTGCTAAAGTCGGTCCAGCTGGTCGCGCCTACTTCGCGATACTGTATCACCACCGTAACCGACGCATTCCCAAGACTGCTGTCATCATTGACGTAATATAAACCATAGGGAAACGACAACGTGACCTCCAAGCCTTCTACTGCATCACCTGCGGTTTGCTCGGTATGCCAGGTGTCGTCATTATCTAATTCATAGGCTAAAGACTGATCAGCGTAGGTATCGTTAAAATTAGCAATCGCTTCTTGATCATTAGTTCCCAGCCGAGTTTCAACTGTTACGTCATTGTAGTAGGAAATGGGATTGTCATTGATGCGGATATCACTGATACTGTCAATCGGACCTTCGCCGCCGCACAGCAGAATGCTTAAGTATTGGTCCTCATCATCACTGGACACATGCTCGGCGAGCACCTGCCCCGCCGTTCGCATGGTGCCATAAGTGACGGCCAGAGCATTTCCCTGCCCAGTCTGCGACTCCGCGTTGCTCCAGTTATACGACGGATTGACATCAGGCGACTTGTCCGCTTTTGTTGCCGGAAACCAGTGGTTAATTAGAGTGCCGCCAACAGCGGTAACACCTGCAGCGGCCATATTCGCCCAAAATTTGTCATTTGGAAACCAACCATTAGCCCACGTATTTGCGTAGTAACTCACTGCTATCATAGCAATCGTCCTAAACCAATCCCTGCCGTTTTTACCAACAACCGGACAAACGGCCAGCCAGTCATCACTTTTTACTAACTTGGTTTTTTCATCTTCTACTACATTGCCATTAATACTGATAACATAGTCCTCTAGCCCCATAATATAGGGCTGAACGTATTCATACACCGTTTTACCGGGAGTATATTCGTTTGTATGAACTTCTTTTTCACTGTGATTAAACGGGTTTTTCAGGACAGTAATTGTGATCATCTTATCACCTCCGGTACATAAAATCCTTCGATGCGTTTCGCCCAAGCGGGATTGTCAACGCGATCGATATTAACCCCTACGCCCTTGCGGGTATGGATAAACCGTCCCTGACCAATATATACCCCCGTATGATCGCAGTACACGGCAAACCGGATAACAACAAGCGCAGGTATCGGGATTTCTCCTTCACACCTGCGCCAAAATTGTTTTTGTTCCTTCACTTCACTGTTAATTAGGCTAGCCTCTTCACACGATATTTTATAGTCGGGCAGCGCTACCCCGTAGCGCCGAAATACTTCCGTAGACAGTCCCCAACAATCCAAGCCCCGAGTTGGGTCCCGCCCACCGTCACTAAACGGCAAGCCAATAAGATCGGTGAACTTGGGCTTCATACTAGGCATACAGTCCTCCTTCCGGAATACTGGGTTCGCCGCCATAGCGCGACGAATTACCCCGGTTACGACAGGACTCAAGCGTGCCATCGCACTCCGTCATTGACCCATTATACCCGCACTCGATTCCCTTGTACTGATCGCGCCAGGCGCAAAAACTCTTCAACACTCGCCGGGCTGGGAAGCGTCTCTGGATAGATATTTCACAACCAAGATAAAAAGTAACCCACTTGCTGTCACAGGTAGTTGACTGCACCGTAAAGATTTCTTCCAATTCCGGCGAGGTATTATCTAAGTGCTGGGAATGCACTACCCTGAGTGTTACTGTTTGGCCCGTCAGACCACTATTCGCCTCCACATAGGCTTGAACCGATTGCGTAATGTTGGAAATTTGCAGTGGTACGGACTGCGGCCTGCCTTTATTATCTTCGGTAATATCACCGAGTTTAAAGTTAAAAGCCGTCCAGGTGTAGCCATTCCAAGTAATATCCTCGTTATTGCGCACCAGCCGCAAGGGTTCATCTACCTCTGGGATTTCAACCTCCACTAACAAAAGCCACACCCCGTCACTAGAAAGCTGGCTCTTTTCAAGCATGCCAGCCACTGATAAATTCAGCATTTTATACCTCCTGGATTGTCAGCGTACCAGAATAATATCCCGGTGCCGCTAATTCGAAACTGATGTCTCCCCCCGTAAACCGGACGGAAAACAACTCGCCGGAATACGAGTCATCGGTTACGGTTGGATAATACCAATCAAAAGCCAAACTGCCCCCGTAAACTGTACTCCGGTAAAAGTCCCGCAGCGTCGCAAAGTCAGCGGCCGGCAAGGCCGTCCATTTCAAAGTAAAGCTCTGCGGCGCCCTGGTAAACTTCGCCCGAGAAATAACCAGCCCGTTTTCCATCTCAGACTGCAGCGAAGGGTCTTTGATTTTGGTGGTAAATGGATATACCGGCTGTTGGATATCAGGAAATTGTGCCATTGTTATCACCTCCCATATAAGCTTTCTAAAAAATCACGTATTCCGTCGCTGTTAAGCGCATAGGCAGTATAAAATTTTGTGGTAAAGTCATTTGATTGAGACTGACCACCGGTTATTGTATTAGAATCGGCATTGATAATGCTACTCCAATTAGGATTATCTGGACCGATGGCATCAATATCAGATTGTGGAGCACCAAGGCTTTGTGCTGTTTGTTTCACTTGATCTAGTGTTAATCTGAAACTTTTTAGAAAATCCGGGAAATTACCAACGACAGCATTTACCCTTCCTAACTTGGTACCAAGTTCAGGAAGTCCAGGTGCAGTCGCTTGTGCTACCATTTGTGCGGTTGCCACACCACAATATACGGAATTCTTGAGGACAAGTTGTGGGTTCCGCATTGTTGCATTACTTGTCATATAAAGAGTAGCGGCAAAAAGAGCAACTCCTGCGGGCGCTGAGACCTGAAATTGAGTCGAATTCAAAAAATCACTTACCGATTTACCAGCTTTGGCTGCACCCTCAAGGATATACTGCACGTCGCTTTTAACCTGCTACCAGTCCACGTTGCTAGGATATACGGACATTTCGTACACAAAGATTCCTCCAATACTTTTTTATATAATATATCTTTGGTAAATTTATACTATTTTCCCCTTTTGATATTACCGGCTTTATGATATTGTTATAAATAATTACATTATATGGAGGAATATTACTTTGCTCCAATTTTCAACTTCTAGAAATCTTTTCTATGCCGGCATTATTGCTTATCGGTCAGGTGATTATCTCAAAAGCCAGTCGTTATTTGAAAAGGCACTATTGGTCAATCCAACTGATTTTACAGCTAATTTTTGGCTGCTAAGAGTCTCTGCATTGCAGGGAAACCTCGAAACAGCACTCCTTTATCTTAGTGTTTGTAAAAAATGGACAACTGCCTCAAGGTTGGAAAATCTACTCATACCATGGGAAAATTATTGTTCATACCCTACTGATCAACCACCACAAGTCGCATTGTTGAATAGCCAGACCGATAAATTACTGGAACATTATCAGCATTTTCGGGAATTTAGGCTCATCGACATCTTGAAAACTATCGTATTAGCCTATGGCCCAGCCATTATAGCTATTATTCTCCAAGAGCTATCAATCGTGCCCAATGATATTTCTCTGATGATGTTGGCTAGCATAGTTCTATTATTCAGTACACCTTTGATGATTAACTATTATTATCGGAAAGCCACGCTCCTCCCCAACATTATTGTTGCGTTCCACTATAGCATTAGCAGGATCCGAAGATTGTTTAGTTCTAAACTTTTTATCTATACTTGTTTGGTCATCCTCATCGGGCTACTGCTATTTGGGAACCGGTCATCTGGTCTTGATTTGGAAGTTACCGAGAACTATGCCACTATTCTTTCAATGGTTGTTCTCACCCCTATCTGTGAAGAAATAATCATGAGAGGTGTACTATACGGATACCTGAAAAGATATGGCAGACCTCTAGCTTGGACGGTTATGGCACTGGTATCTTACTTGACACATGGTGCGTCATCCTCTACCTGGCATATTTTCCTTTCGCTTGCCTGCTTAAACGTGTATGACAGAGAAAAAACTATTTTAGCACCAATTCTTATTCACTCAATAAACAACGGGATAATAACATTACTTGTCTTACTACACTAAATCCCGAACAAACACCCTATAATTCCGATCTTGGTGGTAAATGGATATACCGGCTGTTGGATATCAGGAAATTGTGCCATTCTTTTCACCTCCTTTGTTACAACCGTCTTTGAATTTCACATTGGGACTTGCAGCATCCGCCAACATATTCACCATCGTCTGCGGCAAAACACACATCCCTCGTCCTATGTGACGCCAGAGCTTCTCGGAAAAGAAGCCGTTCAATA
>JAGGAA010000099.1 GCA_017889675.1 Bacillota bacterium
TAAAGTAGCTATTTGTGAACAGGTCGAAGATCCCAAGCAAGCAAAAGGAATTGTGCGCAGAGAAGTCGTCAAAATTATTACGCCAGGGACGATTCTATCTGAGTCTTGTCTGCCTGATAAGGCCAATAATTACTTAGCACTGCTATATGAGGAAGATGATGAATTATGTTTGGTCGCAACCGATATATCGACAGGCGAATGTGTGTGGGCCATATTTTCAGACAGTTCGCGGACCAATACGGTTTGTGACCAACTGTATCGTCTGCTGCCGGCAGAACTAGTGTTGGTTGGTAAAATAGAGGGTATTACAGCTATAAATAGTTTCTTATCACAACGAGTCTCTACTTGTGCTGTTACTACTTTGTCAAATGCAGATCTTACAGTAGCTGCACAATTACCACAAAAACATTTTATTACAGAAGAGCTTCCTGCAAACCCGGCGGCACAAGCGGCAGTAAGTTACCTGCTATATTATTTACATTATAATTTAAAGAGCCATCTTTCCCATATCAACAAACTAACAAGAATCAACACCCAGGAGTATTTAGTATTAGATGCCTCTACCTTACGCAATCTTGAAATAACCCGGAATATGCGCGAGGGCGGACGTAAAGACACATTGCTGTCAGTAATGGATTTTACCAAAACAGCTATGGGCGGCAGACTGCTTAAAAAGTGGTTAGAGTTTCCCTTATTAAACCCCATTACTATTTCTAAACGTCAGGATGCGATTGCCGATTTGCTGGATAAACGGGTGGTGCGTGAGCCGCTAAAAGAGCTTCTAGGCAATGTTTACGATTTTGAACGCATTCTAACTCGGATTGAGGTAGGTAGTGCTAATGCCCGTGATCTAACGGCGCTTAAAACATCACTGTCAGTGTTGCCAGAGATAAAAATAAAGCTACAAGAATGTCAGTCTCAACTATTAACAGATATTGGTATGACTATTAAGACTCATGTTGATGTAACAAATATGATTGATACTGCTATCGCCGACAATCCGCCATTTAGTATTCGTGAAGGCGGTATTATCAGAACCGGCTATGACCTAGAGCTTGATGAACTTAGGAGTATTTCTCACGATAGTAAACAATGGATTCATGATCTGGAACTCAGTGAACGCGAAACTACGGGCATCAAATCTCTAAAAATAGGATATAACAGGGTTTTTGGTTATTACATTGAGATAACTCATGCCAATACTGGTGCTGTGCCGCCAAACTATGTCCGCAAGCAGACGCTTGTTAACGCCGAACGGTATATTACGCCAGAATTGAAGGAGTTTGAGACCAAAGTACTTGGAGCCCAGGAAAAAATTATCAACATTGAGTACCAACTGTTTTCTGTTATCAGAGATTATATAAAAGAACGTATTGGTGAAATCCAACAGACTGCCTTGCAAATAGCGCAGTTAGATGTCATTATTTCTCTCAGTGAAGTTGCGGCTCGCTATAATTTTGTCAGGCCTAAGCTTAATCAAACTAGAGATATTATTATAAAAGATGGACGTCACCCAGTAGTTGAGCGCCTCCTGCACGGTGAAATGTTTGTGCCTAATGATACGGAACTAAATCATCGCGATAGTGAAATATTGATTATTACCGGACCTAACATGGCAGGTAAGTCCACCTATATGAGACAGGTGGCATTACTTACAATTATGACGCAGATCGGCAGTTTTATCCCGGTGAGAGAAGCATCTATCTGTCCTGTTGATCGGATATTTACCAGGGTAGGAGCTAGTGATGATCTGGCCACAGGCCAAAGCACCTTTATGGTGGAAATGACTGAGACTGCCCAAATTGTGAAATATGCTACCGCCAATAGCCTAATTATCTTGGATGAAATTGGTCGGGGTACAAGTACTTTTGATGGTATGAGCATTGCCCGGGCGGTTGTAGAGTATATCAAGGATAAGGTTAAAGCTAAGACCTTATTTGCTACTCATTATCATGAACTAACAGGGTTAGCTGACAATAGTAAAGTAATAAAAAATTACTCGGTAGCTGTAAAAGAGCGTGGTAATGATATTGTATTTTTGCGCCGTATAATACCAGGCGGTGCCGATAAGAGCTATGGCATCCATGTTGCTCAGCTTGCCGGGCTCCCGAAGCGAATTATTGAAAAGGCTCAGCAAACCTTGCATGAATTGGAACAATGCAAGCCGACGGCGATAACTGCGCCGCAACCTGCTAAAGAACGCTGTGGCGAGGCTGCTGCCGTAACTACGGTATCCTTGTTTAGCTCCTGTATTGCTGATGAACTACTAGCGCTTGATATTATGACTCTTACGCCCCTAGAGGCGCTTAATATATTATATCGTCTCCAAAATCAAGCCAGAGAGGAAAACGGAAGCATATGAGTCAGCAAGTTATTCATATCTTAGATGAGAATACAGCCAATAAGATAGCTGCCGGTGAAGTTGTTGAGCGCCCGGCAGCTGTTGTTAAAGAACTTGTTGAAAATGCAATTGATGCCGGCAGCAAGAACATTGAAATTGAAATTGCCGAAGGTGGAATAAAAGCCATTCGTGTTACTGATGATGGCAAAGGGATGAGTTATGAAGATGCGCAATTAGCAGTAAAACGCCACGCGACCAGTAAAATTCGTACTGCTGAAGATTTAGCAGCAATCAACTCACTCGGGTTTCGTGGGGAAGCGCTGCCAAGTATTGCCGCCGTCTCGAAATTTACGTTGACCTCCCGCTTGCAAGCAGAACCATTGGCGACATATGTGGAGATTAATGGGGGGATAGTTGCCGATACTCGCGAGGCCGGGGCGGGGTGTGGCACTACCATAACAGTAACTGATTTATTTTTCAATACGCCGGCTCGCCGCAAGTTTTTAAAAACACCACCTGCCGAAAGCGGCCATATTAGTGAAATTGTTACCAAGTTGTCGTTGTCTCATCCGCAAATTGCGTTTAAACTAATCAGTAATGGGCGGTTGACATTTTCTACCGGCGGTACTGGACGCTTGCTTGATACAATTGCCGATATTTATGGGCATAAGGTTACCCCAGAGCTGGTACCAGTAGAATTCAGTAACGACGGTATTACTGTATCAGGTTATGTAGCCAAGCCGGTTTTGCTTAAAAGCACTCGTCAATGGCAGACCTTTATGGTTAATCAGCGGGTGGTGAATAGTAGGATGCTGGCAAAAGCCTTAGATAATGCCTACTTTTCCTTGCTGCCGAAAAACGGGCATCCGTTAGCTATCCTTGATATCCATATTGCGGCTGAAACAGTTGATGTTAATGTTCATCCGCAGAAAAAGGAAGTTAAATTCAGTGATGATCAAAAGATTTACCGGGCAGTATATAAAGCCGTTTCTGCTAGTTTAGCTGCGCCGATGTCTCACAATATTCAAGCTGCCGCAACGGTCCAACCAGGGACAGCAGCAATACGTCCACACTTTCCCGGTACTGACAGTGAGCGGTATAGTAATGCCCATAAGTATATTGCCGCTAATAACATCGGGGAAGCGGGAACACAGTCGTGGGCGCCAAGCTTATGGCGTGAAGAAAATACTCCCTTGGCTGATGTCAGGCAAGCTATACAGCAAGAGGAACAGTTGCGTGAATGTAGTGAAACTATGACTGATGATACGGCCTGTCCCTTGTATCCTTTGGGACAGATTGAGACCTGCTATATTGTAGCTCAGGGTCAAGATGGCCTGTATATCATTGACCAGCATGCTGCCCATGAACGAATACTTTATGACCGTATGAGCCGCGCTACAGGGCGTGTACCATCACAACAGCTATTAGTAGCTCAATATCTGGAGTTTACCAAAGAGGATTGTGACAGCATTGCCGGAAATCAGGATACATTGTATCAGCTTGGTTTTACGCTCGAACAAGTTGGCCCTGATACCATGAGGCTGATCGAGATGCCTGTAGACATACCGCTAGCTGATGCAGAAGCTGTACTACGGCAAGTTTTGCAGCTAGTTGCAGATATGCACCAACCTACGGCCCAGGAATTGCGTCACGCCTATTTACAAATGGCGGCATGCCGGAGCGCCATTAAAGCAGGTGAGACGCTCACTATGCGGCAAATACAGGCTTTACTAAGTGAACTATATACAACTGACCTGCCTTATACTTGCCCACATGGTCGCCCTACTATCATTAGATTTGGTCCAGATGAGCTGGCGAAAATGTTTAAACGTACATAGGTGATGAGTATATGGACTTAATTGTAACGACTGCCCAACAAACTGTACCAAGTATTATCCAACAGGCAAAAGCGATAGCGGACAAATTAGCAGTGCCTTTTATCCCGCGCGATAATTATTCAGTGGCAGCCCTTAAAGAAAAGTATGCGATAAGTGAACTTATTGTGGCTACAACTACTGGTCCAGTCGTACACACTGCTACCGGGGAGTACTTTTTTCACTTAAGTATGGCTGAATTACGCATAAAAAATCTACTAAATGGAAATCATGACCATATGGTGACTGCCATGGGCTTACGGTCGGGCATGTCCGTTCTTGACTGTACGTTAGGACTCGCGACAGATGCCATTGTTGCCAGTTTTGTGATCGGTGAAAACGGCGTAATTATCGGACTTGAAAGTTCACCGGTAATTGCTTTGATAACTGGCTATGGACTACAAAATTTTACGGTCGATTCCGAACCTTATATTACAAGCGCTTTGCGCCATGTAAAGGTAAAAAATGTAAACTACAGTGAACAACTTGAGGCGCTAGCAGATGGTAGTTTTGACGTCGTTTATTTTGATCCCATGTTTCGTGCTCCTATATTAAAGAGCTCTAATGTAAATCCTATTAGGACGTTAGCGAATATGCAGCCGCTTACACCGGAAGTGATTAGTCAGGCATGCCGGGTGGCTAGGCAGAAGGTTGTGGTCAAAGAAGCTGCAGGCAGTAGTGAATTTTCCCGATTGGGAATGCATACAATAGTTGGCGGTAAATATAGTAGAATTAACTATGGCATTATTGATTGCAAGCCTCAATTGGCTGGCGGAGGCCAACCATGAACAGACTAATTGTAATTATTGGTCCTACTGCTGTCGGTAAGACTAAAATCAGCATTGATTTGGCTAAAAAACTGGATACACAAATCATCTCTGGTGATTCGATGCTGGTATATCGGGGTATGGATATCGGTACTGCCAAACCAGATATTGTGGAACGTGAGGGTATTGTTCATCATCTGATTGATATTCTCGATCCACAGCAAGAATTTAATGTAGTTGATTTTCAGCAGTATGCTCAAAAGTGTATTACCCAAATAAATAACGACAACCGCATTCCGATCCTGGCAGGTGGTACTGGTCTTTATGTGCGGGCATTGCTTGAAGGCTATCAGTTCAACCAGGCGCCTAGTGATGAAAAATTGCGCCAGAAGCTGACCGGGATGGCAGAACAATATGGCAATCAATACGTACATACTATGTTGCAGCAGGTTCAACCAGTAACAGCTGCCAGACTGCATCCTAATGACCAGCGGCGGGTAATCAGGGCCCTTGAAGTATATTACCTCAGTGGCGAGACTATTTCACAGGATAAAGCGGCAACAAATGAGTTACTATATGATGTTGTGGTGATTGGCCTTACTATGGAACGTGCCTCCTTATATGAACGGATTAATCGCCGGGTTGATCAGATGTTAGAACAGGGCTTAGTTACTGAAGTGTCAGAACTCTTGCAGCAGGGTGTACCACCCAACTGCCAAGCAATGCAGGGGATCGGCTATAAAGAAATTGTTGAGTACCTGCTTGCCGGCCAGGAATTAGTAACTACTGTCGACCGTTTAAAACAGGCTACTCGTAATTTTGCGAAACGGCAATTAACTTTTTATCGGCGTATGCCCTATATTACATGGTATAATGTGGATGACTTTGATAATTACAACAATTTAGTGGAAACAATTTACAAGCAGGTTGCGGTAAAGTTTGGTGTAAGGTAAAATAGAAAAAGAGAAGAACAGAATACGGAGGGGTTTCATTTGACTAACAAGGTCATTAATCTGCAAGACAGCTTTTTAAATCAAGTACGAAAAGAAAATGTGCCGGTAATTATATATTTGGTTAACGGATTCCAATTACGTGGGTCTGTAAGAGGATTTGATAATTTTACTGTAATAATTGAGAATGACGGAAAACAGCAGTTGGTTTACAAACATGCTATTTCAACCATAACCCCATTTCGCCCGATAAAATAAGATGATATAATGAATTCTGTTGATAGGAAAATGCGCTAACCTCAATAGCGCAGCAGATGATAAATACAGCTTTAAAACCCTATGAACTCAGTAATATGATGTTTTAAAATGCGGCCGTGGCGGAACGGCAGACGCGCTAGCCTCAGGAGCTAGTGGGGGCAACCTCGTGGTGGTTCAAATCCACTCGGCCGCACCAT
>JAGGAA010000100.1 GCA_017889675.1 Bacillota bacterium
GGGATGATTCCTAAAAGTCTAAGGAGTTGGCTTTTAATATTGGTCATTATCGTAGCTGGATTGCCGGTTCTTTTGTCTGGTTATTATATTGCTAAAACTGTGACGCAAGGTATGATGGCGGAGAAGCAACAGAAGTTGTTTGGTGCGGCAAAAATGCTAGATTATTACTTAGTAGGTACGTATGACGACATTTTGCAAAAAAATCACGTTGAAAACGCTGACAAGGCTACTAAGATTAAAATACTCAATCAGGAGTTACGGTCTTATACGAATGACATAGCGCGGGCCTACCCAGGAATTGGGGTGGGTTATTATTCTCGAGAACTAGATGCGATTATTACGTATGGTCCAAGTGATATATATGATAGTAAAGTGGGTCTGCCTATTAGTAATAATCATGAAGGTCGGATGGTCATGACAACTGGTATACCTCGGGTACAGGAGGGTGATTTGATTCGAGGGGAAATCATGAATGCTATGCAACCAGTTATACGCAACAATAATATTATCGGTTACGTCTGGGCAAATGAGCTGACAGTTAATGTGGAAGCACAAGTTAAGGATATAATAAAGCATATTTATTGGGCGATCGCGGGTAGTGTAATTGTGGGCATTACTGGCATAATATTTTTATTGAATCAGCTGATGAAAGATATTAATTCTATTAAAAGCGGCCTAATAAAAATTAAAGAAAACCTGTCTTATCGAATATTTCCTCCCAATGGTGAAATTGGTGAAATTGCCACTGCTATAAATGACATGGCTCATGGTTTGGAGGAGAGGAAAATATTGGAAGAGAAGGTACAGAGAACTGATCGTCTTGCGGTAATAGGTGAGATGGCTGCAGGTCTGGCTCACGAAATTCGGAACCCATTAATGGCTATCAAAGGGTTTACGCAATTGCAGAATGAAGATATAACTCTTGTTGAGAGACAAGAATACATAGATATAATCATACATGAAGTAGATCGGATGAACCATCTCATTGAAGAATTGTTAGGATTTTCTCGACCAATTCTGGATTTTGTGACCCGTATAAATGTGAACGAAGTGTTACAAAACACATTAGTGTTAGCTGAAATAAGAGCCAATGGTACAGATGTGCTATTTAAAAAAGAGTTAGGGTCGGATTTACCAGAGGTTATGGCAAACGAAGAACAGCTAAGGCAGGTATTTTTGAATGTGTTAATAAACGCGATTCAGGCAATGGATAAGAAGGGAAATGTTATCATTTCTTCTTGCTATGAGGAGCTTGCTGACAGCGTTCGCATAAGTTTCACTGATACAGGACCAGGAATTGAACCGGAAGATATCAAAAAACTATTTGATCCCTTCTTCACCACGAAGGCTAACGGAACTGGACTTGGTCTATCAGTTGCCAATCATTTAATGCTAAGTTGGAACGGCATTATTTTAGTTGAATCAAAAATTGATTACGGAAGTACATTTACTCTGATTTTTCCAGCAGTAAAGGGGTGAGGACAATGACAGAAACACAGGGTCACAATTCTGTATTAGTAGTGGACGATAAGCTTACTGTACGCCGCTTGATTTTCGAGGTTGCGACCAAAGCCGGGTATCAAGCTTATCTGGCGGAAAACGGTTTGAAAGCTTTGGAGTTGACAAGGACCAATAAGCCCTCAGTCATTATAATGGATATAAAAATGCCCGGAATGGATGGTCTAGAAGCTTTTAAGATAATACATCAAGAGTATCCTGAAATACCGATCATACTCATGACTGCCTATGGAACGATTGATACGGCTATTGAAGCGATGAAGATGGGTGCCTTTGACTATCTGGTTAAACCATCAAATGTAGACGAAATTCGCAATGTGTTAGCTCGAGCACTGCAAATGCGATGTATGAGAGATGAGGAACTGGCTTTAAAAGGTGAACGTAAAAATCAATATCAACTTAACAATATTATTGGTAAAAGCGCCTCAATGCAGAATGTTTATAAAATAGTAGGTCGTGTTGCACAGACAAATGCAACTGTTCTTATAACCGGAGAGAGTGGTAGTGGGAAAGAACTGATTGCCAAGACAATTCACACTAACAGTGTTCAACGGGATGGACCATTTATCAAGGTTAATTGCGGGGCATTGCCAGAAGGCCTAGTCGAAAGCGAATTGTTCGGCTATGAAAAAGGAGCTTTTACCGGAGCAACGGCTAGGAAACTGGGGCGGTTTGAACTTGCTAACAAAGGAACTATTTTTCTGGATGAAATAGGAGAGTTACCATCCCTCATGCAGGTGAAACTACTGCGCGTTTTACAAGAAAGGGAATTTGATAGAGTCGGAGGTACCGAGACAATTAAGGTGGACGTAAGGATTATCGCCGCTACAAACCGTAATTTGGAGGAGTCGGTTCGTAAAGGAGAGTTTCGCGACGATCTTTATTATCGTTTAAAAGTTGTGCCAATTCATGTGCCTGCTCTACGGCAACGTGCAGAGGATATTCCTTTGTTCGTTGACCATTTTATCCGACAATTTGCTTTCGAAGCTCATTTGGAAGTGCCGCTGATTACATCTGAAGCAATGAATCTGCTTTGTCAATATTCTTGGCCAGGGAATGTAAGGGAATTGGCTAATGTACTGGAACGTGCTGTTATATTGTCACAAGGAATTGTTGATGTTCCCGATCTTCCTGGACTATTGCCTTCGAATGAGCAATCTGTTGTTTCTGTTTCTGAAACAAATACCCTAAAAGATAGTATGCGACGAGTAGAAAAGCAAATTATAGCCAATATGCTGAAGCAACATAACGGAAACAAGGTGAAAACGGCTCAGGCACTTGATATAAGCCGCCGTGCCCTTCTCTATAAAATAGTAGAGCATGGTTTAAGTAAGAAATCGCAAGCAGAAACTCAAGAAGGTGAGTAATAAGGCTCGATTGTGAAAAGAATGAACACTACGTTGAAATGATCTCGATTCACAGAAAAATAAGAGATAATACCTGGAGATTTATCCTGGGTGTTATCTCTTATTTGTGTTTTGGGGGTATTTGATCGGGTATTAATAGTATGCAAAAAGTAGTCACTTGCGCAATATTTTGCGCAATAACTACTTAAAAGAGAGAATGTAATTTGAAAGAAGTTTGTATAATATGCTGAAAAATGCGATGTTTACAACAAATTAAAGTATTCGATTTGTTTGGCACACTACTTGCAATTAATAAGAATAGAGCTTGATCCATGCCATATCGTTGAGGAGGTGCAACTTTTAGTACATGTGAAATCCCATGTTGTTATGATGACGGCAAGATCGAGTGGTATATTGACAAAAAAATATTGGAGGAGATGAGGATTATGATCAAAACTATTTCACGTTTTCTTACCTTAATGGTACAGCGTTATTTGCCTGACCCACTTGTTTTTGCAATATTCCTAACGATAATAGTATTTGTCTTAGGTATTGCCATAACGCCGAGTGGTCCGTTGGCAATGGTAAAAATGTGGGGCGATGGCTTTTGGAACTTACTAGCGTTTTCTATGCAGATGGCAATGGTGCTAGTAACCGGACATGCGTTAGCGAGTTCACCACTGCTGCGCAGAGGCATGAGAAACCTTGCTAAAGTTGCTAAAACTCCGGCTCAAGGCGTAATGCTGGTAGCATTCATGTCGGCGGTGTGCAGTGCACTTAACTGGGGCTTTGGGTTGGTTGTTGGTGCGTTATTTGCTCGTGAGGTAGCTCGCAGAGTAGCTGGGTCTGACTACCGCCTGCTGATTGCTAGTGCTTATATCGGATTCATTACTTGGCATGGTGGTATATCTGGTTCGGTACCGCTTGTTGCTGCAACCAAGGGCAATCCAATGGAGGCAACGGTTGGACTTATCCCTATTAGTCAAACCTTATTTACACCGTACAATATTTTTATTACTGTTGCTCTTATCGTCGTTGTTCCTTTCCTGTGTAAGTCGATGCTGCCAAAACCTGAGGAAGTAATTGCTGTAGATCCCAGCTTGTTGGCAGAAGAGCCGCCCACTTCGAAAGTTGTTGGTCCAAACGCTACTTGGGCTGAAAAAGTTGAGGAAAGTACGTTCTTGGCTATGTTGGTTGGTGCGTTTGGATGTATTTACCTGGCAATGTATTTTGCTAAGAATGGATTTAATATTAACGTTAATACAGTAAATCTGATTTTCTTCACAGCGGGTATCATGCTGCATAAAACACCAATGTCCTATATGCGGGCAGTTATTAATGCCGCCCGTGGTACTGCGGGTATTTTGGTTCAGTTTCCCCTGTATGCAGCCATTCAAGTAATGATGGAGCATTCCGGTCTAGGCGGAATTATTACCAACTGGTTTGTCAATATATCTACAAAAGATACTTTCGCGGTTCTTGCGTTCTTTAGTTCAGGTTTAGTTAACTTAGCGGTTCCGTCCGGCGGTGGTCACTGGGTTGTTCAAGGACCGTTTGTTATGCCGGCTGCTCAAGCTCTTGGATCCGATCTGGGTAAGGCTGCTATGGCGATTGCTTATGGTGAAGAATGGATGAACATGGCTCAACCGTTCTGGGCTCTACCCGCACTGGCTATTGCTGGATTAGGTGTACGTGACATCATGGGCTATTGCGTTACTGCTCTAATCTGGACTTTGCCAATCTTCCTCATTGGATTATATTTTTTATAAATATAAAGATAGGAACGTTTTGCGATCTCTAATATTTGAACATTTTTTAATCTGGTTAATAATAGCCAGATTAAAAAATGTTGTATATTGGCATGAATTTTGCACTAAAAGGTTACAAAGGATAGACACATTAGACAATTAGGAGGGGAATTAGATGAAAGTCGAAACCATTAAAAATATCTGCAATCTGGGAACTGGGACTATGGGCTTTGGCACTGCAGTTATGTTTGCTATGGCTGGCTATAATGTGAAAATGTATGGCCGTTCTGATAAGAGTATTACCAGGGGATTGGACGGGGTGAAAGCCGCTCTTGCAATATATCAAGAGAATGGTCTTGTTAAGGAAAAGGATATTCCAGCAATTATTGGACGGATTAAAGGTGTTACTACATTGGAGGAAGCAGCAGGCGATGCTGATTTTGTTATTGAATCCATCGCAGAGGAAATACAAATTAAGCAAGAAGTTTTTGCGAAACTAGATAAAATATGCCCGGCCCATACTATTTTTGCTACTAATACATCTGGACTAAGCCCGACAAAGATCGCCGAAGCAATTGGCCGTAAGGATAAATTTGTTGTTGCACACTTCTGGAATCCCCCACATATAGTTCCTCTAGTGGAAGTGGTGCCTGGCAAGTATACTGCGCAAGAAACCGTAGACACAACGTGGAAATTAATGGAGAAAATCGGGAAAAAGCCAGTAGCCCTGAACCGTGAGGCCTTAGGCTTTATTGGAAATCGTCTACAACTTGCCCTGTTGCGTGAAGCCTTGTATATAGTGGAGTCCGGTATTGCCAGTAAAGAAGCGGTTGATACCACTGTGAAATATAGTTTGGGACGGCGCTTATCCACGACTGGCCCCCTGGAAAGCACTGATCTGGGAGGTCTCGATATATTCTATAACATCTCTAGTTACCTACTGGAAGATTTATGTAATGAGACAAAGATATCGCCACTACTCAAAGCAGCTGTGGATAAAGGTATGCTAGGGGCCAAAACAGGAGAAGGCTTATATAGTTGGACTCCCGAGGCATTAGCCAAGATTAAGAAAACACGAGAAAAAATCTTACTAGAATGGCTTCTTAAAGATAAAGAGATGGACTTTTAATGTAAATTCTCATGGTTAATAAGAATTTTAATACATTCTAGAGTCTGCAGTTCAATCGTTTTAAGGTGAGGACTGCAGACCAAAGAATCAAGTTATTTCAAAGTGTCGGACGGCCAAAGGAAGGTGCAATAAAGAGTATGGGCTTAAAAATCACAAAAGATCAAGCATTAGAACTTGTTAAACAATATGAGCAAGTCTTGGCGATTATCAATAAATATAATAAGCAAAGAGAACAGTTGTTATCGATTTTATTGGATATTCAGTGCGCCTCCGGCGAAAATTATGTAGCCGAAGAATGGGCTGAAGTGGTAGCTCGTGAGTTAGAATTACCAATAAGCAAAGTCCATGATGTATTAACTTTCTACGCTATGTTTAGTATTGAACCACAAGGAAAGTATGTTATTGAAATTTGT
>JAGGAA010000101.1 GCA_017889675.1 Bacillota bacterium
GCATTTTGTGTTAGTGTACCAGTTTTATCTGAACATATAACTGTTGTACAACCTAATGTTTCAACTGCTGGTAATTTTCGAATAATGGCGTGTTGTTTAATCATTCGTTGAACACCAAGTGCCAATGCGACTGTAACAATAGCGGGTAGCCCCTCCGGAATAGCAGCAACTGCCAGGCTAATACCAGCCATACACATAAGAAATACCGATTCGCCTCTAGTTACCCCGGTAATAACAACAACTAAACAAATAGCCAGACAGGCCCAAACTAACCATTTACCCAAATGTTCAAGGCGTCGTTCCAGCGGAGTAGTTTCTTCTGTTGTAGCCTGGATCATATCTGCTATATGACCGACTTCGGTAGCCATTCCAGTTGCACAAACAACTGCTTTACCACGTCCTCTAACTACATTAGTACCGGAAAAAACCATGTTTTTTCTGTCGCCTAAGGGGACATCCTCGCCAAATTTGCGATCAGCTGTTTTACGGACAGACATAGATTCACCGGTTAACGCCGCTTCCTCTACCTCCATATTATGTACATCAATGAGTCGGCCATCGGCCGAAAGCTTGTCACCAGCTTCAAGTACTAAGATATCACCAGGCACAAGTTCTCTGGCTGGAACTTGTTGGACCATACTGTTTCTCACTACTCTAGCAGTAAGCGAAGCCAATTTCTTTAATGCAGCCAGCGACTGTTCAGCTCGATATTCCTGAATAAAACCTAATACAGCATTCATCAGGACAATGACTAAAATGGTAATGGCATCAGCATATTCACCTAAAAATGCTGATATCAGTGTAGCTCCTAACAAAACTAAAACCATAAAGTCTTGAAATTGTGCTAAAAACCGTTTCCACCAAGCTGGTTTTTCCTTTTCAGCCAGTTCGTTGCAACCGAATTTTTCAAGTCTTCGCTTAACTTCTTGAGAGGATAATCCCTCAGTATAACTAGTCTGCCAGAACTGAACGACTTCCTCTGCCGTACGCATATACCATTTTTCCCTATCCATGCAGCCACCTCGCTACCATGTGTATGTTTTTGCTTTATTAACGATTTTATTCTGTAGGCGGCAGAATTAGACCGGGTTTGACCGCTAAATAGCGTGAGTGTTATACTATTGGAATATTGTCTTACGTTTTTGCGGAGGTTATGTTATGAATATTGATGGATTCTCGCTTGCACCGCTTGTAGGTGAGCTTAATGCAGCGCTCACTGGCGGACGTGTTGATAAAGTGTTTCAACCAGACCCTTACTCACTCTTACTATGGGTGCGCCAGCCAGGAGAAAACCTGCGTTGCTTCCTATCGGCAAACCCCGAGCGCCCAAAGTTACTGATTACAACAGCTGTGCCAGAAAATCCGGCTGTGGCTCCTACTTTTTGTATGTTACTCAGAAAACACCTGGAAGATGGGCGCATTGCAAGTATCGAACAGCATAGTCTTGACCGTATTGTCAATATCAATATTGATGTACGTGGCGAAGGCGGACGAATTTTCACCAAATGTTTAGTCGTTGAAATTATGGGGAAATATAGCAATATTATTTTACTGCAAGACAATATTATTATTGATGCCATAAAAAGAGTTAGTTCTCATGTAAGTCGCCATCGTCAGGTTTTGCCTGGGAAAGAGTATATTTACCCGCCCGGCCAAGATCGCCTGAACATCCTAGATATTGATTCTGCTCAATTTATCCGGCAGGTATTGGCTGCGCCTGCCACTTCACTAAGTAAAGCTATTATTGCTACAGGCATTGGTCTTGGCCCGCTTACAGCAAGAGAAATTGCCTGGCGTGGTGGTTTTTCCCCAGACATTCGCATGAACGAACTTGATCCTGCCGATGAAGATGCACTAAGTGAAGCAGTCGAAAGTATTGCCAGCCCGGTCAAGAATGGTTTAGTAACACCGACGGTTGTAGTTGAGGGACAGAACAAGCCGCTGGCTATTGCCGCATTTGTTCCCGAACATCTTCGTCAGTATAACCTGCATGATTTTTCTACGATGAGTGCGGCTGTCGATTTTTTTGATAAATTCAAAGGGCGTCCAGCCTTACCTGCAAAAGAAGTATTGACTAAGCTGATAACGTCAGAAATAGCAAAGTTAAATCGTAAACAAACTGTTTTAGCAGAAGAATTGTCTCAGGCTGAAAACGCTGATGAGCTCAGAAAGTGCGGAGATATTCTTATGGCCAATCTGTATATTGTCATTCCCGGCGCTAACCAACAGGCTTTATTAGATATATATAGCGAGACAAGCGAAACACAAGAGATCATTATTAACCTCAATCCGACGCTGTCAGCCATCGAAAATGCGCAGCAATATTACACTAAGTATAATAAAGCTAAACGATCTGAAGAGCATTTGATCGGGCAGCTTCGAGAATGTCAGGCAGATATTACCTATCTAGAGAGCATTGCCGTAGCCCTTTCCCATGCCGATGCTAGTATCGAGATAAGTGAAATTCGTCAGGAATTAGTCAATGCCGGCTACATAAAAGCAGCTGACAAACGACGTTTGTCAGCTGCTTTATCATCACCGCTTTCTGCGATAACTACCGATGGTTTTACTCTTATTATTGGTAAAAATAATCGTCAAAATGATTTAGTTACCTTCAAACAGGCTCGTCCGGATGACATCTGGCTGCACACAAAAGATATTCCAGGTTCACATGTTATTATTCGCAGTGAAAACCGAGAAGTCTCACAACAAGCAATCAATGAGGCCGCACAATTAGCCGCTTATTACAGCAAAAGCCGTCAGTCGGCCAGTGTTCCTGTCGATTATACAAAACGCCGTTATGTACGCAAACCTTCAGGTGCAAAACCAGGATTTGTTATTTATGACCATCAAAACACTACTTATGTAACTCCAGAGGAGACGCTTATTTGTAAATTACTTAATCCTCAATGAGTTCTTTAATAACAACCTGCTCACTGCTATCTATTGAAGTCAGCTGCACGCTGACTATTTCTTTGCTTGAGGTTGGCACATTTTTACCAACGTAATCAGCTCTAATTGGAAGTTCACGATGGCCGCGGTCAATTAGTACAGCCAATTGAATAGCAGATGGCCGACCAATGTCCATAATGGCATCAAGTGCTGCCCGTACTGTTCGTCCAGTAAATAAAACATCGTCAATAAGTACAACTTTTTTATCATTAATGGAAAACGGAATTAGCGTCTCGTGAACGATGGGCTGATAAGCCAATGTGGATAAGTCGTCTCGATATAAGGTAATGTCCAGTACCCCAACAGGTAGGTCAACCCCTTCGATTCGTTTGATTTCTTCAGCTATTCGCTGGGCTATTGGAACACCACGTGTTCTAATACCAACTAGTGTTACATCACTAACTCCTTTATTGTGTTCGACAATCTCATGGGCAACCCGGGTCAAGGCTCGCTTGATAGCTTGGGAATCCATGATGATGGCTTTATCTAGCATAATAACCTGCTTTGCCATATTATTATGTCTCCTCTCTTTTATCTTGTAATTGTTTAAGTATAATAGCCATATCTGGTGGCAGCGGCGTAGTAAATAGCATGTCCTCCCCGGAAACGGGATGTTTTAGTGACAGTTCCGCCGAATGCAACGCCTGGCCCTCTATCGCAAATCGTTTTTTATCAGGACCATATTTGGGATCGCCCACAACAGGGTGACCGATATACTGCATATGCACTCTAATTTGGTGCGTGCGTCCTGTCTGTAATTTGCATTCAACTAATGTAAAGTTAACAAACCTTTCAATAACGCGAAAACGCGTTATTGCTTCTTTGCTGTTACTAAATGTGACGGCCATTTTTTTTCGGTCAGAAGAATGTCGTCCAAGAGGAGCATTGATAATCCCCTGTTCTTCGGCAATGTTCCCATGAACAATAGCCAAATATTTGCGGCTGGCCGTGCGGTTTTTAATTTGTTCAGCAAGAGCAAGATGGGCGCGATCATTCTTAGCAGCAACCATAACACCAGAAGTGTCTTTGTCTAAACGATGCACGATACCTGGACGGATTTCACCATTGATACCAGATAAGTCCTGACAATGATCAAGCAATGCATTAACTAAAGTACCTTGGTAATTTCCGACTGCCGGATGAACAACCATACCGCGAGATTTGTTGACAACAATAATATCGGCATCCTCGTAAATGATGTCAAGCGGAATCTTTTCCGCGACAATCTCCACTGGTTTAGCTTCAGGAAAACTAACACTTATGGTATCATCCGCCTGCGCTTTATAGTTAGCTTTCGATGTTTTACCATTCACCATTACCAAACCATCAGAAATAAGTTTTTGCAAATGCGAACGGGACAGTTCCCCAAAACGGTCTGCTAATAGAACATCTAGGCGAACTCCCTGTTCTTCGGCTGTAGCTTTAAAGTTAGACGTAATGTTGCTAGCTTTTTCATTTTGTTCCACAATATCATCCTATCTTGAGTTTTCATGGTTTTCTGTTGGAAAAGGCATAAACACAAGGGCATAAATAACACAACCAACGCCTGTTACAATGGCAATATCGGCCAAATTAAAAACCGGCCAAATACGGAAATCAAAAAAATCTACCACATACCCGGTTTGCACTCGGTCAATAACATTGCCAATAGCCCCACCTGAGAGCAGACTTAGGCCTAGACGCATAAGCCGGAAGGGTTCCGGAATATGTTTTAAGAAATAAACGGTAAGTCCCAGCATTACGAGTGCAATCGCAATAAAAAGCATTCTTTGATTTTCTAAAATACCAAAAGCCGCACCAGGATTTAATACATAGGTAATATGAAATATACCATCCACCACAGGTATAGACATTCCTGGCAGCATCTGGCTCTGAATATACTGCTTTGAGCACTGGTCAATAAGTATTATTGTTGTTGCAATGGCTGCTACTAGTGATATTGGCACCAATCTTCTCTCCTATTCTTACACCAATTGTATAAACTATGATAACATGATACCTGAAAATTTCCAAACATAAAAAGCACAGCAATAATTGCCGCGCTGTGCTTTACCTATTTTTGGGGAAAGTGAAATAACGCTCAATAGTACTACGGTAGTAGTAGACAAGTAGGCCTGCCACTATTAAAAATGAGGTAATAGCGGCTACTGCTTTAATATTATGGGAAAGGTTTTGTCCAAGTATTGAATAAAGCACAATGGCTGGTGTTTGACCGATAGCCGTCGCGGTAGCGAACTCACCTAATGTAAGTCTACTAAGGCCGGATCCATAGCTAATAACTTTAAAAGGTACTATTGGAACTAGTCTGGTGATAAATACAGCTATGATACCATGGCGTTTAAAAAAGGTATCTGTAAAGTTTATGTACTTATGGCTGACAAATCGTTCGATTACCGGACGTCCATACCAGCGGGCAATTCCAAAGTCAAGGACTGCTCCGAAGAGTGCTCCTGTCCAGGAATACAGGGCGCCGTATTGCCACCCGAATATCCAGGCATTGGTGATAGTAATGATAATTCCAGGAACTAGTGGAACCATTGACTGAAGCGTCATTAACATAATACTAGTTGCAGGGGCCCATATACCGTAGGATAAAATAAACTGACGTAAGCCTTCAAAATTACGGCATCTTAGATAGGAAATGCCTTCAGCAGCAAATTCACGTATTCCGGGGAAGAAAAAATAAGCAGCTATAGCAAGTCCTAAAATACCAATTTTGGTCATCATTATGCATTTGGATTCAGGACTGGTCATTTAGCAACCTCCTAGGTGTTAGGCTTTTGCTATACCTACTATTCGTTTGCAGCTCAGAAGGTGAATAAGATATCAACCAAAATAGTATACCCTATTGCATAGTTTATAATTATACACACGCAACCAAAATCCTGCATTCATAAGAAAAACCGCTAGCGCGGCCTTTTAATCTTCGGCTATAGTCCACGATACCGTTATTTTTTTGCGTACTTTGAGTACTTTGCGGTAACAATCCTTAAAATGGGATGGGCTTGGCTTTTGGCTAGTTCTTTAGATTTGCACATATCAGATAGTTTGTCAATCGAATACAAGGTGAGGTCCTTTTACTTTTGGCATTGCCCCAAAAGTAACAAAAGGTCTAGGCCCCAAGCCTCCAAAAGCTGAAAAGCCGGACGATATTCCTAAAATCCGTAAACTC
>JAGGAA010000102.1 GCA_017889675.1 Bacillota bacterium
AGTAGCTTCAATGCGGTTAATGTTAGGCTTACTAATAGAACGCACAGCCGCTTCACAGGAATCGGCCAGCATAATAAGGGCTGTCTCCTTGGTTTGCGGTGTGGGCCCCTCATAGCGGAAATCAGATTCAATAACGCATTCACCATGTTCCGTTTCCGTAGCGCGTTTATAAAAATACGACGCTAAGGTAGTACCGTGGTGCTGCTGAACAATATCTACTATTACCTGTGGTAATTTGTATTCCTTACACAAGTCCAAGCCATCTTTAATGTGGGATGTAACAATAAGTGTGCTCAGTGATGGTGAAATTTTATCATGAGGGTTATCACAGCCTGCCTGATTTTCGATAAAAAAATACGGCCTTTTAATTTTACCAATATCATGATAATAAGCGCCAACCCGTACGACCACGGGATCTGCTCCCACACTGACAGCAGCCGTTTCCGCCAAATTGCCGACAAGTACACTGTGATGATATGTTCCTGGAGCATCTAATAATAGGCGCTGCAGTAACGGATGGTTAGGCTTCGCCAAGTCCAGCAGCTTGATTGGGGTAGTAATATTAAAAGCATGCTCCAGGTAAGGTAAAAGACCTGTAGTAATTACGGCGGAAGCAATCCCGCTAATGGCGCCAAGCATCCCTTGAAATAGTACTTCTCTACCATTAAACTGCTGGATGAGACCTGTTGAACCAATTACTAAAAAATTAATTAGTGCAATCCAGATTCCAGCGCGAGCAAGACTATAACCGTGAGACATTTTGGTTACACTATAAACCCCAACCATACCACCAATAAGCGCAGCAGCCACTGCTCGCAGGTCATGGTCCACAATCATACCAAAAAACATAGACATAATTACACTGATTAAGAGCCCGACCCGTGGATCAATCAAAATGGCTGTTAACAGTGCTCCTGCCGCAATCGGCGCGGCAAAATCCGAATAATAGTGAGCAACCTTGGTAATTAGTAAGGTAACTAAAACAATTAAACCCAATAAAATCAAGTACATATTATTATTATAAATAGGGTAGGCAAACCTATATAAATAGCCTAAGGAAAGCCCCATTAATAACAGCACAAACAAAGTAAGACCGAGCATCCTTACTTCATTGAAATTTCCAGCATATAATCCCAATTCTTCCATAACATGAATCTGTTCAGTAGTTACAATGTCACCACGTCGTACCAATATCTGCCCTTTTTTTACAGTTTCACGTACAGATTCAATATTAGCCAGTGCCGATTGCTTGCGTTTGTCTGTTTCACGGACATTAAGAATAAAATTAGGTCTAATAAGTGTTTGGGCAATACCAGCGACAACGGCTTCTGTATTCTTCCCAAGACCTAATTCTTCAGCTTCAAGCACTACCTGCTTTCTGGCAATATCAAAGTCATCTTCTCTGATGCCGCGTTGTAAATACTTACGTAATATTGATTTAGTATAATCCTCTGTTTTTAATGAGCCAGCCTCATCCAAATTCAGCAACTCGTCCACAACAGTACTAGACAATGTAACCGGTAACTCACGGCTAAGTTTTTCTTTTTTTTGTTCATTTGTCAGTGTTTTGTCTAACTGAAGGGTTTGTGCTGTGCGGAAAATCGTTTTTACATCTTCCTCAGCTTTTGCCATAACAGCAATATCCATATCATAGACATTAGCCACACTGGCCATTACTTCCATCTCAAGCTTCTTGGTTTTAACATTGTCAATATACGATACTGTTCTCGGTGCAATTACATCCCGATCACTAACCTGGCCAATCTGCAACGATATTTTTTCCGGAATAAAATCAGCTGATAAACAAAGCATATATAAGGCAAAGAAAACAAAAAATACTACAGTTCGACGTACCAATGAGTGGGCTTGTAGATTGGCGGGCTGCGTAAATAAATCTCGCAACTTGCTATTAACCGATATCATCTTTTCTTTCACCTCATACCACTACTCAACGTTTAGCAATACTACCAAGCTAACATTATTGCGTTTGATCATATTGTGCATAAGCCTTGATGATACGGCTGACGATTTCATGTCGTACTACATCACTTTCGTTTAAAGTAAGTAGCGCAATACCAGGTACTTCTGCCAGTACAGTTTGGGCCTGCTTAAGTCCTGATTTAACGCCTTTTGGCAAATCAATTTGTGTTATGTCGCCGGTTATTACCATCTTTGAACCAAAACCGATTCTTGTTAGAAACATCTTCATCTGTTCGGCTGTCGTGTTTTGGGCTTCATCCAAGATGATAAATGAATCCTCAAGTGTTCGTCCCCGCATATAAGCTAATGGTGCTACTTCAATAATATTTTTGGACATATACTTTTGTACCGTGTCTGTACCCATAATATCATACATAGCATCATACAAAGGCCGTAAATAAGGATCAACCTTCTCCTGCAAATCACCGGGTAAAAAACCAAGTTTCTCACCGGCTTCCACTGCCGGACGGGTCAAAATGATTTTTTCTACTTGTTTGTTTTTTAAGGAAAATGCTGCCATAGCAACCGCAAGATAAGTTTTCCCTGTTCCTGCCGGTCCTATTCCAAAGGTAATATGATTGCGACGAATGGCCTCCAAATATTGGCTTTGCCCAAGGGTTTTAGGCTTAATATGACGACCTTTGGCTGTAACCAAAACAGTGTCGGCAAACATTTGATGGAGAAACTCTGCCTGACCGTCACGAATCATCTGAATGCTATACCGGACATCATGGCTTGTTACCGGATTGCCTTCCCGGTACAAATAACTAAGCTCATTAATCAAACGAGTAAGCTGCTCAACTTCACCGGTTTCCCCATCTAACATCAATTCTGTTCCTCGTGCTGTCATTCTACTAGAAAAATGCTGACTAATTAGTCCTAAATGTTCGTCATTTTTTCCTAAAACAGCGATAGCTTCCTTAGTGTCTCCAAAGTTAATTCGGTTCTCCAAATAAACAATGCCCCCTACTACAATAATTCATTGGGAAATATTTATAGTTTGCCCAATATCTTCAATTGTTTCCACATTCACTTTTACCCTAACTATGTTCTCTTCCGGAGTTTTTACTACTTCATAATTATGTACTACTATTTGGGCTGTTTCAGGGATATTACTTTGCACTGCCTGGAGGGCTTTGTTATAAGCCTCATTGCGTGCTTGCTCAATTGATTTTTCTATATGGGTAGAGTTGATTTCACGGTATATTGTAATAGTTGATTCGACAGCAAGCTGTCTATTCCTCCATAGCGGCCATTGTTTATAGATAATCTCGGTTTCAAATTCTTCATAGGACGGCTCTGGTATCTCATTAAACGCTACCTCATTGCTACCAAGTTTCATAATTACCGCCATTTGCTGATTACCGGTACGGGTAATTGTCGTTTGCTTCAACTCGGTTTCAGCATAGCCTTCATACCACACCCGAGCTTTGATTATGCCTTGGGCACGGATGAGTTCTGGCTGTATGGTATTTATTAGTGGCTGACCTTCAACGCCAATCTGCACAGGTTCTAGAGCAAACCCTTTTATAAGCAAATCACCTTTTTTCACGGTGTTACCATTTTTCACTGCCGCCTGACCAGCTAGAACAATAATTTCAGAAATTACACCATCTTTGCAGGCGACAAGATGCGCCGGAGCTTTATCCTCTTGCTTAGGCATGGTTTTTTCGACAACTTCGATAACGGCCCTGGTTCCGGTAAAGTTAATTCCTACCCAAGCTACTTCCGGAATTTGTAATTCTATTTCCCGTTCGATCGCTTTGCTATTAATACCATTTTTTATGCTGCCTGGTCGCAAACCATATTGCTCGGCAACATAGCGTATTCCTTGGTCAGGCACATTTTTAAGACCGGTAATTTCAACAAACCAAATGTAAGAAGACAGGGTATAGAGCAAAGCAAAAAATAAAATAACGCCAACCATTAGCGTCTTGCGCCGTTTAGCGCGTTTAACAACAAACGGCAGCCCGCGTTGAGCTAATACTTTTACTTTGGTATGACTAGCTATAACCAATGGACGAATTCGAAAAAAATCATCTAACCTAATCCAGGCAATCAAATCTTCATCAATTTTAGTGATACCCCATAGTAATATTTGTTCAATAATGCAAAGATTAATAAAACGTTCAGGCATAGAACCGCTAATGCGGATTTTCACTGCACCGCACAGGTACTTCGCATTATATATCATAATTAACCTTTTGCACCACACCTTCAACCAGAATTTGCTCAGCTTGGAGATTTCCCAGGGTTAATTTTTCACCATAAATAAACAATTCTCCCTGGTTGAGTTTTATCCGAACAAGCGAAGGGGTGTATTCAATAATTCCTTTGTGGTTTTCAACTAATAGCTGCTTATTGCCTAACATCGTTATGCGTGGTAAATCCATAACTATATCTTGTGGTATTTCCAAAAAACCAGCCAATGATTGTAATTTCCCTTTTCTGCGTAGCATGCAAAATCCCCCCTCATATACTAATGTATGCCTCGTAATAGGCTAATTAGTACGTGAAAAGGGGATTTTCAGTAAATCATCATTTCAAATTGCCAATATTGGCTGCGTGAAAGTACTAGCTGCAAATGAATTAGGAGTAATACCATAATTGCGAGTTAAATACTCCTCAAATTTGTGAACTTTTACCGGAGCAGCAAATCGCATATAATTTGTTGCTATAATCATTTCGCCGCAATCCAGATTCTTAATTTCATTGCGCTGCTGTAATATATCCTTGCGACACATAGACTCTAGTTTACCCCGATCTGCTTTGGAAGCCAACCCCAATATAAATAAGGTATTCAGCTGGGACAACACTTTATCTGCTAGTAAACGGGGTTGTTGGTCTACAACACATAACCCAATATTAAATTTTCTAGCTTCGCTGACTAATCTAGCAAATACATTTTGGGTGCTTTGCTCTTTTTTACCCAGGAAGCGATGGGCTTCTTCAAGCACAATTAAGATCGGCTTAGCTTCCAAGCGGGCAACTTCCGACTTATTGGCATAATGCAGCAGCAGTTTCTTGGACAACAACGTTGACAACGCCTGTTCACCGATAGGTGAGATATTTTTAAGTTCAATCAATACCACTTTACCCTGCTCCAAATCCTGCAGCATTTGCCCAATAGCAGTAATTGCTCCAACATCATTTGCTTCTTCACTAATATTCAACTCTTGCTCTAGGTTCCAGCAAACACTTTTAATCTTACTTATGGTACGAGATTGAAATTTTTGACCAGTACAACCGGCTATCTCTTCAATAATATCTTCAGCATCATATTTCAAAATATAATCCATCCAGCGATCCTGCCACACAGAAGACAGCTTATAGATGGCATCAAGCTGAGGCTCACTGAATGTTGCACAAGCGGTAATGTCCTCTGGATCAATCTCATTATAGTTTAGCATAAGCTTATTCACATTTTTTCGTTCAGGTTCAGGGTTAGTATTATAAACCACCAATCGCTCGTTGACTTTAGGATGAAGTGACAAATCACGGTAATACTCGTTGTGAACATCAAAAATAAGCAAACCATAGTTGTTGCTGTCAATAATTGAACTAGAAAGCACCTTTACCAGATTACTTTTTCCTGAGCCTGTTGTACCAAAAATACCAATATGCTCGGTAATGGCTTTGGAACCAAATATACCAACAGGTAACTTAAGCACTTCCCGGCCGCTTTTTAAATAACCAATTTCTAGATCACCCTTCATTTCATTAAGCAACGCAGTGTCATCGGCAGTTAAACCGCGAACCTCACAAAAGAAATCAGGACAAGTTTTGGGGTTAAATATCTGCCCCTCAGCATCAACATAACAAAGCTGTTCAGCAATACCAAGTTTTACAGTATGGTTGCCGCCCAAATAAAAATCAAGCTCTTCTTGATTAGCCACCTGACCATTTTCATCAAGTTTGCTCATTAAATAGCTAACACCATTCATACCTGACCAGCGTGATTTAATCTTAAAGTCATAGGCACGAATATAAAACCGGTCATGATTTTTACCTTCAACAACCAAGATATTGCCAAAGTCAACATCTTGGTTAGGAGCAACGACAAATTCCATATAGGTGCCTTTTGCATAAGTAAGGCGGCCTTTATACTCTGACATATGTTTTGCCCCCTTAATC
>JAGGAA010000103.1 GCA_017889675.1 Bacillota bacterium
AGCAGAGAATTTCAACAAAAAAATACGGTTGTTACAGTTGACAAGGTTAGTTTTGGTGGGAAATCGATCCCAATTATTGCTGGACCATGTGCGATTGAAAGTTATGAACAGCTTTATCAGGCAGGCGTAAGTGCCAAGGCAGCTGGGGCAGCTATGCTGCGCGGTGGCGCTTATAAACCACGTACTTCACCTTATAGTTTTCAAGGACTTGAAAAAAAGGGACTCGAAATAATCAAATCGGTGGGACGTGAATTAGCTTTGCCGGTTATCTCGGAAATAACTGATCCGCGTAGTGTAGAGCTAATGGCAGAACATGTAGATATGCTGCAAATTGGTACACGTAATATGCAAAACTTCGTATTACTCAAGGAAGTAGCCTTGAGCCAAAAGCCGATTTTGCTTAAACGAGGTCTGGCGGCAACCATGGAAGAATGGCTAATGGCTGCTGAATACATCCTGTCAAGTGGCAATAATCAAATAGTACTGTGTGAACGGGGTATTCGTACGTATGAAACCTATACACGAAATACCTTGGATTTGACCGCTATACCGGTAATTAAACATCTAAGCCACTTGCCTATTATTGTTGATCCCAGCCATGGTACAGGCAGTTGGCGCTGGGTTAGTCCCATGTCTAAGGCTGCTATCGCTGCTGGGGCTGATGGACTGCTAATCGAAATGCATCAAAACCCGGAAGAAGCCTTGTCTGATGGACCACAGTCACTAACTCCTGGAAATTTTACTCAGCTTATGGTTGAATTGAATAGTTTAACTGCCGTACTCGGTCGAACATTAACTAACAAAATTAAATAGCAAAGAGGGTCGATTACGATTATGGGTGAAACCATGAAAATACAAAAAACTGTTGGTTTAACCGGATCAATCACTATTCCCGGAGATAAGTCAATATCGCATCGCAGCATTATGCTGGCTGGGCTTGCTGATACACCTGTGACAATAACAAACTTTTTGCATGCAGCTGACTGCTGGTCAACAATCCACTGTATGCGAGCCTTGGGGGTAATTGTTGAGCAAGATGAGGACGGTGTACTTACTGTCAAAGGTAATGGTTTCTATGGACTGAGTGAGCCTAATGATGTACTTGATGCTGGTAATTCGGGAACTACCATGCGGCTGTTAACTGGCTTATTGGGCGCGCAGTCGTTTTTTAGTGTAATGACAGGTGATGCTTCGCTTAGAAAACGTCCGATGGCTCGAGTAATCACACCGCTAGCCCAAATGGGCTTAAAAATAGCAGGACGTGGTCAATCACGCTATGCACCACTGGCTATCAGCAGGGCTGAACAAGTGCAGGGGATTAAATACGATATGCCTGTTGCCAGCGCCCAGGTAAAATCAGCTATATTATTGGCAGCACTTTACGCCAATACGCCCACCACCCTTACTGAACCCATGCCCTCACGCGATCATACTGAGCGCATGTTTGAAACATTTGGGATACCTGTCAAACGGACAGGTAAAGCCATTATCCTTGAACCAGTACAAAAAATTGCAGCTCCCAAGCAGCTTGATGTTCCTGGTGATATCAGCTCAGCGGCCTTCTGGCTGGTAGCTGCTTCGATAATTCCTAATAGTCAATTGGTATTAATCAATGTGGGTATCAATCCGACACGTACCGGCATTCTTGATATTTTACAGCAAATGGGCGCAGATATAACCATTACCAATGAGCGGTGGAGTGGTCGGGAACCGGTAGCTGATATTGTTGTTCGTACAGCAACTCTCAAAGGCGTGACAATTGAAGCAGAGATTATCCCACGTCTTATTGATGAAATTCCCATACTTGCCGTAGCTGCTTTATTCGCTCACGGACAAACGGTTGTCAAAGGAGCAGAAGAACTCCGTGTAAAAGAAACTGATCGTTTACGGGCAGTTTCTTTAGAACTGGGAAAAATGGGAGCTAGAATTACTGAAAATCCAGATGGCCTTGTTATCGACGGACCGCAAATATTAAACTCTGCCAGCTGCGATTCCCACCATGATCATCGTACAGGACTAACAGGGAGGCAACTCATGAAGCGCTTAATTATTGCCATTGATGGGCCGGCTGGTGCAGGGAAAAGTACTGTAGCTAAGCTTACCGCCCAAAAATTGGACTATAACTATATAGATACCGGAGCTATGTATCGGGCCGTTGCCTGGCAGGCACTCCAACAAGGCGGCGAACCTACGAATCAAGCAATTGCTGAATTAGCGCGTAACCTAGATTTGAAGCTGGAATATATAAATGGTAAAACCAATGTAACTATTGCTGGCCAAGACATTACTGAGGCGATCCGCACCCCTGAAGTCAGTCGGCTTGTACCCAAAGCAGCCCAAGTAGCCGAACTTAGGGCGGTTATGTTGAAATTACAGCAAGACATGGCCCGGCTGGGTGGCGTTATTATGGACGGTCGGGATATTGGTACCCATGTTTTACCACATGCTGATATAAAAGTTTTTTTGACAGCCTCTATTGCCGAACGGGCGAAACGCCGCTGGCAGGAGTTAACGCAGAAAGGGTATACTATTAAGCTAAATGAACTGGAAGCTGAGATTGCTTCTAGGGATAAGGAAGACCGAGAGCGGGAACTCGCACCTTTAATTGCCGCAACTGATGCTGTCACCATTGATACTACCGAATTATCTATTGATGCTGCGGTCACAAAAATAGTAGAACTGTGCAGGGAGAAATTGACTGGTGTATGAGTTATTGCGATTTTTCTTTTCCATTCTTTTTTCATCCGTATTTCGCTGGAGAACTTCCGGAATTGAGAATGTTCCTGCAGGCGGCGTTATCATTGCAGCCAATCATATAAGTCTTTGGGATCCACCGGTAATTGGCACTGCCCTACCGCGCAAGGTTCACTTTATGGCTAAGGAAGAGTTGTTTGCAAATCCTGTATTTGGCTGGATCATAAGCAAATTAGGAGCTTTTCCCGTAAAGCGCGGTGCAGCCGACAGAACTGCCATTCGCACTGCGTTGAGACTCCTTGAAAGTGGGTCTATTCTTGCAATATTTCCGGAAGGAACCCGTAGTAAAGATGGAAAATTAGGATCTCCAGAAGCAGGATTGGCTCTGTTGGCGCTTAAGTCCGGCGTTCCGATTGTACCAGCTGCAATTATTGGCACAAATAAAATATTTCGTGATAACCAAGTGCTGCCTAAGTTTCGAGTAATTTTTGGTAAACCGATTCTGCTTAACCGCGATATTGCCGGCAAAGAGAGTATGGAAATAATGAGTACCCAGGTTATGGCTGAAATTAGTCAGCTCTTACAAAAAGCAGATAATTAGTAAGTAAGCAGGTATAAGCATGGAGAACACTACAATTGAAGTATTGGATACAAACTTATCCATAATCTTAGTGCAGCGGATTGCCATAATCGCTGTTTTCGCCTATGTTTTATCGCATACACAAGCATTTCGCCTAATTTTCAAAGAAAATACCACTATCCGCGAGAAACTAGTATTAATCTTTATCTTTTCACTAATCTCCATTGCCGGTACCTATTTTGGTATTCCGATTGAAGGAGCACTCGCTAATGTCCGAGATACGGGAACCATTGTTGCGGGCCTCCTAGCCGGACCGGTAGTAGGGACCGCAGTCGGCCTCATTAGCGGTATTCAGCGCCTTTGTTTGGGGGGCTACACGGCTCTGCAATGCAGCATTGCTACTTTACTTGGCGGTATCCTTGCAGGTTATATTCACATGCGCACAAAACCTAAGGCTCCTGAATGGATTACTGGTATAATTACTGGTGTTTGCGTTATTTTACTCAACATGGGGTTAATAATAGTATTTGCTAAACCTTACGAAACAGCCTTATCGCTGGTTAAACAAATTACTATTCCTATGGTAATTGCCAACTCGCTTGGAATCGCCATCTTTATGATTATTATTCATAATGCTCGAGAACATCAGACCAAAATTGCTGCTCTGCAAACACACAGAGCACTTCGGATAGCCAATGTTACCTTACCCCATTTTCGGCAGGGATTAAATTCGTTATCGGCAGAAAAAGTAGCTGCTAACATATTAAGCATGACCTCAGCTGCAGCAGTAGCAATTACTGATTTGGAACGGGTTTTAGCCCATATTGGGTTAGGCAGTGATCACCATGCCAAAGGAATGCAGATAGTTACTAAGTTAACCAAAACCTGTCTGGCTCAAGAACAGATTACTGTTGCACATACCCAGAAAGACATTGGCTGTAATGTACCCGCTTGTCCCTTAAAGTCAGCCATAGTAGTACCGCTATATTGTCGGGACGAGATAGTCGGCACGTTGAAAATGTATTATGCCCATGAAGAGGAGCCTACAGCACTTGATATTGAATTTGCCCAAGGTCTTGGGCAGGTATTTGGCACACAGCTTGAATTATCAGCTCTCCAGCATAAGGCCGAATTAGCAGCAAAGGCTGAGCTCAAAGCGCTCAGAGCCCAGATTAATCCGCATTTTTTATTTAATTCGTTAAATACTATTGTTTCTTTCTGCCGTACCAATCCAGATAAAGCACGTAAACTTTTAATAGAATTGAGCGAATTCTTCCGCCGCAGTCTAAAATCGGCCCGTGATTTTGTAACCCTCAAAGAAGAATTGGAGCATGTAGACTCATATCTAACCCTAGAACAGGCTCGGTTTGGGGATCGGCTAATTATTGAACAAGTTGTTTCCCCAGATACCCTGGATATATTAATTCCTACTTTCACACTTCAGCCCTTGGTGGAAAACGCGGTCAAACATGGCCTTTTAGCTAAAGCTAATGGTGGTACCATTCATATTGAAGCTAAAACGATCGGACGGCAAGTCGAAATTTCCATAACTGACAATGGCCAAGGCATTCCCCCCGATATCCAGGAACAAGTGTTGGAAGCTGGCTTTGGCAAAGGGGCAGGAGTGGGACTGAACAATGTGAACGAACGCCTTAAAGCCATCTATGGAATCAAACATGCTCTCAACATTCACAGTGTAGAAGGACAGGGGACAACCGTATTACTTCATATTCCTATTGATGTCGAGGTGGTTGTTAATGGCTAATCAATTACAGACAATTAGGGTTATGATTATTGATGATGAAGAACCAGCACGTAGTGAGTTAAAATATCTATTAGAACAATTCAAGGAAGTTACTATTGTTGGCGAGTTTTCAAGCGGTGAAGCAGCAATTAATGCCGCAGCATCACTCAATCCACATTTAGCTTTCATGGATATTGAAATGGCAGGATTAAACGGTCTGCAGACTACTGAAAAATTAAGTATTGTTAACGTAGTACCATTGGTTGTATTTGCGACTGCTCATGAAGAATTTGCCGTAAAGGCTTTTGAGCTTAATGCCGTCGATTATTTACTAAAGCCTTTCTCTGAAAAAAGGCTGGCTAAATGTATTGAAAAAGTTCGTACATTACTCTCTGAATCTGCGCCAGCAAATTCCAAGAAGCAAGACAATGACTTGTTTGTACCCTATAGCCTACAAAAACTGGCGATAGAGCACAATGGTAAAGCTTCCGTAATTGACACAAAAGACATTATCGCTGTATGCTGTGCGGAGGGCCAATTATCCATTCATACTTCTCATAAATGCTACTACTCCAATATGCCTCTCCAAGATTTGCAGTCCCGCCTTGATGAACATTTGTTTTTTCGCACACATCGGGCTTATCTGGTTAATATTGAAAAAATCCGAGAGATAATTCCATGGTTTAATGGTACTTATAATCTAATATTAGAGGGACTAGCCGAAGAAGTCCCCGTAAGCCGCCAACAAGTTTCAAAACTTAAAAAAATGTTTGGCTTATAATTAGTCATGTAACTATGTAAACAAATTCTGCAATTAACCAGGATGATAATGTATTTCATCCTGGTTTTTTGTCATTTCACCACATACATATTGCTTGCAGCTACGATATGCTGTATTATTTGAAATATAAAGAAAATTTTAACGAAAGGAGGCTAGTGGTACTACGTAGGCTCTTCTTTATGTTCTATTTCTTATTTTGAAAGGAGGACTTATTTATGAATTCTGTTAGTCTATTAGTAATTGCTGTCTGTGTTTATGTTCTGGCATACAGGTATTATTCAGCCTTTATTTCCGCAAAAGTTCTTGTATTAAATGATGCCAACGTAACTCCTGCCTACCGTTGCAATGATGGCCGTGAGTTTGTTCCTACCAACAAATGGGTATTATTTGGTCATCACTTTGCTGCCATCGCTGGTGCGGGTCCGCTTGTTGGTCCGGTATTGGCTGCCCAGTATGGCTGGGGCCCTGGTTTTATGTGGATTTTACTAGGTTCTGTATTTGCTGGTGCAGTTCACGATTTCATTATTCTATTTGCCTCAATACGCCATAATGGTCAATCGCTGGCCGTTATTGCCCGGCGTGAGGTTGGTCCGGTGAGCGGTGTAACAACGTCCCTTGCTATTTTCTTCATTATTATTGTTGCTCTTGCCGGTTTGGCTATTGTTGTTGTAAATGCTCTCTTTAAAAATCCGTGGGGCTTATACACATTATCAATGACCATTCCGATTGCTATCCTTGTTGGTCTTTATATGTTTAAAATTCGTCCAGGTGCCATTCGTTCTGGCTCAATTGTAGGCTTCTTCTTAGTACTGGCTGCAGTATTTACCGGTCACTGGCTGAGCCCTGGTCAGCCGTGGGCTGGTATTGCCAGTATCTTTGACCTTACCAAACCACAGTTATCAATTGCGTTACCACTTTATGGCTTCTTTGCGGCTGTTTTGCCAGTATGGCTCTTGTTGGCTCCCCGCGATTATTTAAGCTCGTACATGAAAATTGGTACCATTGTCGCTCTGGCCCTTGGTATTCTCATTGTACAGCCTGTGATCAATATGCCAATTACCACTAGATTTATGGATGGTGGCGGACCAATTATTCCTGGACCATGGTGGCCGTACCTGTTTATTACTATTGCCTGCGGTGCCATCTCCGGTTTCCACGCCCTGATTAGTTCAGGTACTACTTGTAAAATGATTGAGCTTGAATCGCAAGCCCGCATGATTGCCTATGGTGGCATGATCACTGAAGGTTTTGTTGCTGTAATGGCTATTATTTCGGCAGTGGTGCTTATGCCTGGTGATTATTTTGCAATTAACAGCCCGGCTGCCGTATTTGCTAAACTAGGGATTCCTACTGTTGAAATTCAAGAGTTATCTCGTTTAGTAGAAATGGATGTTGCCCATCGTCCTGGCGGCGCAGTATCACTGGCAGTTGGTATGGCTCATATTTTCTCAAATATCGGCGGTATGAAGCATTTAATGAGCTACTGGTATCAATTTGCCATTATGTTCGAGGCGCTTTTCATTCTAACCACTATCGATGCTGGTACCCGTGTAGCCCGTTATATTCTCCAAGATATTCTCGGTACCTACGTGTATTCTCCACTTAAAGAAAGCAGCTGGTGGCCGGGTATTCTCTTTACTAGTGGTATCGTAACCATCTTCTGGGGCTATTTGCTCTATAGTGGTGACGTCGCTACAATCTGGCCGCTATTCGGCGTCGCCAATCAACTTTTAGCAGTAATCGCTCTGGCTCTTGGTACAACCATTATCCTTAAAATTGCCCCTAAGAAATGGTATGCTTTGGTAACATTTACACCGCTGGCGTTCTTAGCAGTTACAGTTATACTCGCTGGCGTAATGAATATTCAAATGTTCTTTAAACGTGGTGATACCCTTGGTAATACTAATGGTTCTATTAGTATTTTCCTTATTATTCTTACAGTTGTTACCTTGGTTGACTCAATTAGAGTGTGGTTAAAACTCTTAAAAACTGATAAGCCGGTCGGTATGAACACCGAAATCACATTTCAGTCTTGCCCTGTTAATCCCAATCCTCCACCCAATATTCCAAGCTAAT
>JAGGAA010000353.1 GCA_017889675.1 Bacillota bacterium
TACATATACAATTTCTGGTCGATTGTTAATCAATTCCAGCGTGGCTGTGTTTGCGGCTGAAGCCGGATTTGGTACAGTCACCATCACCAGCGTAAGCAGAATCAAACCTAAAAGAATTCGCATGATGTCCTGTCGATAGTTTTTCATTTACTATCATCTCCTTTGAATATCTTAAGAAAACCTAAGTATATGAGGGTTACTATCCTTATCCTGCCCAAAAAGATAAATCCTCTTGATTTTGGGCATTAGCAGCAAAAAATACTCCTAACAATTTATAGCTGCATTTTAATGATATAGGAATCAAAGCATTTTCACAAGTCTGATAGAAAAAACCTTTAATCACTAGATAGAGAGAAACTTTATTTTATTGAAATGCCATCTATTTTTGTGCTAAAGTGGTGGAACCCAAAATAGAAAAGGCGTTTATGAATTTGCAGGAAATTCGTGGATTGCAAAGAATATTTTGGTATGGTTCTTTTTTAGTAAAGGGAGGTTGTCTGTGTCAAATATGAAACGCAAGAAACCAAGCGATATTATCTACGATGTAGATGAAAAACCGCCGCTTCGAACATTGATGCCTTTGGTATTGCAACAAATTATCGCACTCTCTGTTGATCTAATGTTCCCGGTGCTTATTGTTTCGGCAATTGGCGGTTCAACAGAACTGGCACAAAGCTTGGTAAGTTTGATGATGATCACTATGGGAATTGGGACGATATTACAGTCATGCAATAAAGGAGCGGTGGGATCCGGGTATTTCTGTGCTCAGGAAACGAATTCCTTATTTTTCCCTGTTTCCGTTTTGGCAATTAAGACTGGCGGCCTACACCTGATGCTGGGAATGACAGTCGTGGCGGGAATAGCGCAAGCACTGTTTAGCAGAGTGGTACACAAAATGCGGGTACTGTTCCCGGTGGAAATAACTGGCTTAATTATTGTGATGCTAGCAATTTCTCTGATCAAATATTCTTTTTTTAGTTTTGTAGGAGACGGAAAAGGTTCTGACGGGTCGGAAGCAATAATAGCATTTGTCACACTAGGAGTAATTATGTTTATGCATGTGTGGGGAAATGAAAGTTTGCGGCAGTATTCGGTATTGGCCGGCATTGTGGTGGGTTTTTTGGTCTCTTATTTCACTGGTGTGCTTACGGAGGAACATTTACAAAAAATATCGGCAGCGCCTGCGATGGCTTTTCCTAGTATTAACCATATTGGTTGGTCGTTCAACATAGAATTGTTAATACCATTTTTACTTGTGGCATTTTGCTCCAGCATAAAAACAGTGGGTAACATAACTGTTTGTCAGAAAATGAATGATGCGAATTGGACCAGGCCGGATATGAATACAATTAGTGGTGGTTTGTTGGCTGAAGGCTTCGGGACAATAATCAGCGGCTTATGTGGAACAATGGGTCAAACAACCAGTTCCAGTAGTATGGGGTTGTCCATCGCAACCGGAGTTCTTAGCCGCTATATCGGGTATTGTGTGGGTACGGCATTCATAATATTGGCCTTTTTTCCTAAAATCGCAGCTGTATTTGCCATCATGCCAGAACCGATTATGGGGGCAATTCTCATGATGTCAATAGCATTCGTAGTTCCGTCGGGAATGCAGATTTGCACTTCGCGTATGCTGGATGCACGCAAATCTTTTGTTTTGGGTTTGGCCTTCGTCACCGGTCTGGTTGTTGAGATGTTTCCCGGTTTTGAATCAACCTTTCCTGTTTATATGCAGCCTTTCTTCAAATCCTCGTTGGCTGCTTCGAGTATAACGGCTATCTCTCTTAATTTGCTATTCCGTGTTGGTGTTGCCAAACATCACGTGATTAAAATGACTCCCGGTGTCACCACTTCGGAAGAGGTTGCCAATTTCATGGAAGCTCACGGAGCTGCGTGGGGTGCACGAAAAGAAATTATTAATCGTGCATCGGCAGTACTCAATGAATTTATGGAATCTGCGGCTAATCTAGGATTAACACAAGAAGAGGTCAACGTAGATGCCAGCTTTGATGAATTTAATCTTGATGTGGAGCTTTACTATAAGGGTACATTGATGCAATTTCCAGACATAAGACCAACGCAAAATGAACTTTTACAAGATGACACAGCATTTTTAAAATTATCTGGTTTTCTAATTAAGCAGCATGTTGACTGGCTTAAGTCTGAAAGCCAGAATGATAACTGCCACATAAAATTATCACTAAATTCAGAATCACTGAACCCGCGAAAAATTTCGCGGGTTTTTTTCAAATAGAAAAGTATATACTTTCGGATAGTATCGCTAAGAATAATTACGTTATACAATTATTAATGTCAGTATATTTCATACTGAGACATAAGTTTTACCACTCATTAGCGGGGTAAATGGACGATTGATGCTTCATGCTTCATGCTTGGAAGAGTGGCAATGGGGGATTTGCCTTTGCAACAGGGCCTGTTTACATGTGCAAATTCAGAACGTTAAACATTAATGGAGGTGTGTAGTTATGGGTTGTTCGAAAATAAGACTGCTTGTAGGTATGTGTTTGTTGGTGGTGATGATGGCGTTGCCAAGTGTGGGGTTGGCCGGAAGCCAGGATTTTACATTTTACTTTGGTGAACAATTCGCCTTATAGTATCGTTGGTTTTTGGGTAGCACCGGCTAATAGTGATAATTGGGAAGAAAACCTGATGGAAGGCACGTCTTTGGCAGCAGGCGACAGCATTGAAATCAGCTTTGACAATTCCAGTGATACCCAGTGGTGGAATTTCAGAGTCAAAGACGGCAGCGGACATGTTTGGACCTGGGAAAAAAATGATTATGATTTAAACCAAATCTCACAAATTACGTACTATTATAATAACTCTGGCAAAGGCGCGATTAACTATAAGTAACGCAAAATGATACAAAGGGCCCTGTTGCAAGGGGAAAATCAGGGATAGTGCTAGTTCCCCGAGATTATTATGACATTGGTGACAGATAAAGGTCGGCGATTAGGTGATGAATTTGCCAGCACACAAGTAATTGAGGTAAGTCAATATAGACGGTAACCCAGAAGATGAAGAAAAAGTAGTTCTGTACTCTAGTTTAGTAGGACATTAAGGAGTGACTAGGAGGCAATGTATAGAGATGCTGTTACAAGTAACAAGAAAGCTAATGATTATTTTAGTTTTATTGACGATAATCTGCAGTGCCGCAGCACCACCTGCGGAAGCTCTTAAACTTACCGTAGATAATCGCTATGACCAGCCCAAGACTTTTTCGGTTCTGTATTATGATGAAACCGTTAACAAATGGCTTTGTATTGGCTGGTACAACGTGCCGGCCAACGACCAGAAAGAATATTCCTTCCCCAATTCTAAAGAG
>JAGGAA010000354.1 GCA_017889675.1 Bacillota bacterium
CGATACCGCTTCCTGCTCCCAATCAGCCAGGAAACTGCGGACAAGACCAATCCCATTTTCAAGCTGTGGAAAGCCATCATACAATTCATAACTGGGAATCTCTTGACCAGCTGCGAGATAAAACTCATCAGCTAAATATACAAAGGATAGCTGGCTTTCTTGCCGGCATTTTTGCTGCCACTTATGTACTAGCTTAATTACGTCGCCTGCAGCTGCAGGCGAAAATGGAATCAATGGGTGACAGTTGTCACGATACCGAGTAAGGCCGACAGGCACAATCGCCAATGATACCACCGCCGGGTGCATCGCATATAAATCACTGATGGTTTTCTCTAGTTCGCTGCCGTCATTAAACCCTGGGCACAAAACAACCTGAGTATGAAGCTCGATATCCTTTTTCACAAGTTCGTTCAGTTGTTCCATAATGTTGCCAGCCTGCTTGCTGCCAAGCATTTGCTTTCTAAGTTCACCATTTGTGGTATGTACTGAGACATACAGTGGTGACAAGTGAAGTTGGGAGATTCGCCGCAGGTCACGCGCAATCAGATTTGTCAAGGTAATAAAATTCCCATACAAAAAAGACAGTCGGTAATCATCATCTTTGATATAGAGACTATCACGCAGGCCTGCAGGCATTTGGTCAACAAAACAAAAAATACAATGGTTGGCACAGTGGCGTACGTTGTCGAATACGGCACTTTCGAACTCTAGGCCTAGGTCCTCATCATATTCTTTTTCAAAAACAATGAGTTCCTGTTCGCCTGAAGATCGTTCTATCAACAATTTAATTTCTTCCTCTGCCAGTGCAAAGCTAAGATCAATAATATCTTGAACAGCCTCTCCATTGACCTCAAGCAGACGATCTCCTGGCGCAAGGCCGATTTCAGCACCGATACTATCTGGTATAACATTTGAGATAATGCCTTTATATGTCAAAGTATTCCCCCCTTCCTTTAATATTCCGTTAGTAGCTATAATTTCCTGCAACCTGTTTATTAAACGGAAAAATAAAGTGAGACTTAGCTTCAGTTAAATAAGAAAAGGCAGGACCTAAGCCTGCCGGGAAAGAGCTATTTCTTCGTATCGTCCTGTTGTTGTTTCGTCTCCTCTGACTTTGTGGGATTGTTACCCCGCTTGCCTTTCTTGGTTCCGATAAAGTTAGCAAACTCGGTGGAAGTGAAATTTTTAAGTTTGGCACCAGCTTCTTTTAGACTACCTGTGCTTAGCAGCAAAAAGACTGCGCCGCCGACAAGTAATAATCCTAAAATCCATCCCATCGATTTAGTCGCACCTGAAGCGCCACCAGCTGCCGAACCTAAACCAGTATTACCAGTTGCGCCAGTCGTCCCGGCAGCATTAGGTCCTGTGGGAGTGCTGGATTTCCCTAGCACAGTAGGCACAACATCAGAAAACAAAGCAATCCCTTTTTCGGCTGATTCACGATCATTGGTGTGAGCACCTACTTCCAGCAGCATAGAGCGCGGGTGCAGATCCTGATTGTAATCACCGCCTTTGGCAAAGAATATTCCTTTTACCAAGCCGGGGTGTTGTTTGTCAGACGCTGCCTTTATCTGGAGTGCATAGTCTTCAATTTGTTTTCCTGTAGGTCCGTATTTACCGACAACAAGTTGGACTTTACTCACTTCTTGTCCATCAATGTTGCCTTTATATACCTGCGGTGGTACTGCATCACGATGAATATCAAAAACAGCATCAGGCTGTTCTTTTTTTATCAAATCCAGTGCTGTACGACGAGAACGCTCATAAGCCATATCGTCATGCGGATCATGCTTTGCCTGTGAGTGGACGACAGTAACTCCTTTTTTCTCTAATGATGCGGTAAAGGCATCACCAACTTTATAAATGCCGCCAGCTCCCAAGATGCTTTCTTCACCATCTGTAGGCACATAGGATTCGTCCGAGTGGGTATGGTAAACAGCAACTTTACCGCCACCTTCGGCTTCGGCAATGGCCGGCTTAATATAGACTTTTAAGCGACCAAGTATACTTGTATCTTCATTGTAATAGGCTGATAAGTTAACATCCCCGAGAAATTTAGCATAGGCAATGTTTCCCTCAACGCGAAACACTTCATAGCGCCGGTTATTTTCAGTAAGTACCTGATCGCCAGCTTGCATTTTCCAACCGGTCATATACACAGAATTACCAGCTTCATCAACAACTGTCACTCCGTGATCCGTTATTTGTTTTTCTTTGGGATGTAATTCTTTACTAAATTCATATAATCCTTCAGGCCGGTTGGGGCCGAGTACTGGACCGCCTTGGATCTTTTCCCTCGTTTCACCCACAAGTTCGGCAATCATTACAGCGACAATACCAGCGATAATGGTAACATCAAAGGCTCCGGCCCCGCCAAGTGAAGTAGTGCCAGGAATGCCCAGACCTGAAAGTGTAATAATGTGGACAATATCACTGAGCACGACGCCTAGAACACCGCCGACAAAAGCGCTGCGACGAGAACGACCAGCTATATAGGCGATAAGGCCAGCTGCTAATCCATAGATTAGTTTGGGATCAAGAAACATGTTTTCCGGCTCATATGGCAGATAGCGCGAGCCTAATGATATGGTCGCGGCAACAAGCACTGCGGCTACAATTGCCCGCACTCTTTCGGCTGTTTCATCTGCTTTGGCAATTAAGTAGATGCACAGTATAATGGGTAGCACTGCCCCGCCGACATTAATAGTAATCTCCATCGGAGAACGCATAATGGGAATGTCAATGAAACTGCCGACAACAATACCGGCAATAAATAGTAATGCTTGCTTATCCGTCATGCGCATGCGATCTAAGATTCGTTGAGCTAATCCAAAGTAAACCAGCACACTGACAACTAACAGTAAAATCATTCCAAGCGGCATATTCATCATGTTATCTCACCTCATAGCCTTGTAATGTTGATTTATCAAGGCTAGTTTGTGCTGTTACCGCCTAATTAATGCAAAAAGCATGGCTTTAAGCCATGCTTTTTTACCTATTTTTTTCGCTCCGCAAATTGCGCTGTAGTAATTCCCCGGGCTGATAGCCATTCTTGACTGAAACCAGTAATTACCATCGGGACTGACCGTAGATCAGTGATAGTATGAGCACCGATCAAGAGCATGAACCGTTTTATATCAATAATGAAATTTTCATACCAGCTGATAGCCGCTTCTAGTCCCTGGCAAGTAATTACTTTTAATACAGGACCGGCAATGCCTACTGCCATACCGCCAAGAGCAAGAGCTTTTACGACGTCAAGTGGCAGTGGGAATCCCCCAGGACATCAGCTCAGCATCCAGGGTTAGCTGACCACGGGCAGCTTCGATAGCGAGAAAGTTGGTGCCGCCACTGCCGCCTACATCTATGACCTTAACGCCAATACCGGTAAGTGCCTGCGCTTGTTCACGGGCAATACCGCAGCCCACTTCTTTAACAATAACAGGCACATTAACTTTTTTGACAATAGCTTCAATATGAGATAGATAGCCACTAAAATTGCGGTCGCCTTCACTCATAATGATTTCTTGGCCGGCATTAAGATGAATCTGGATAGCCTGTGCACCAATCATGTCAACAGCACAAAGAGCAGCCTCAGGGGAAGCATGGGCGCCCAGATTGGCAAATATCACGCCATTTGGATTAAGCTTTCTTACCACTTTATAGGACTCAGCCGCCGCCGGGTCTTCAATAGCGGAATATTGTGATCCTACCGCCATCGCCACTCCTGTCAGCCGGGCAAACTCGGCTAACTCACAGTTAATAGGCATGACATCGGCTGCGCCGCCGGTAATTGCATTAATAATAATGGGTTGTGACAAAGGGATGTCAGCAATAGCTGTATTGACAGTAATATCCTGCCACGCCAAATCAGGAAGGCAGTTATGCACCAAATGAAAATCAGTAAATCCGGCAGCCGCCGGGCCATCATCTAAGAGCAGAGAATACTTCAAGTGTTCCAATTTGCGCGACTGCCGTATCATGTGTTTTTTTAGTCCTCCCGCTTGAATAAATGACCAAACTTATCGCCAAGTGTAACTCCCGTTGAAGGAGCTTGAGTTGAGAGATAATCGCTGAATTCGGCTCGCTCTTTATCTTGTTCGGCTTGGGCGATACTAAGAGCAATCCGCTTGTTTTCTTTGTCGATAGCAAGGATCTTAACCGCTACTTGTTGACCGACGTTGACTATTTCTTCCGGACTTGTTACCCGGCGCTCAGCCATCTCGGAGATATGTACAAGTCCTTCAACCCCTTTTTGCAGCTCAACAAATGCACCGAATTTAGCCAATTTGCTAACTGTGCCGGTCAGGACAGTGCCTACTGCCAAAGTTTCAACTGTGGCATACCAGGGATCGCGTTCTAAATCTTTTAAGCTGAGTGAAAGTTTTTTTGCTTCAGGATCAACTTTAAGAACAACAACAGTTACTTCATCGCCAACATTGACAACCTCTTGCGGGGTTTTTACCCGCTGCCAGGACAAATCGGAAATATGGATAAGACCATCAATACCACCGACATCGACAAAAGCGCCAAAGTTAGCCAAGCGGCTGACTTTACCAGTAATGTTTTGCCCAACTGTCAATTTGGCAAACAATTCTTTTTCTTTTGCCGCTCGTTCTTGCGCTAACAACTGTTTTCGAGACAAAACTGCTTTTTGTTTTTCTCGATCAATCTCAATAGGAATTACTTGGACTGTCTGCCCGACAAACGGTTGCAGCTCTTCAACAAATCTAAGGTCAACCTGGGAAGCGGGAATAAAGCCGCGAATACCGAAAATACTTGAAATCAAACCGCCTTTAACAACTTCTGTAATGGTAGTCTCTAACGGTAGTTGAGCAGTAAAAGCTTGCTCTAATTTATCCCAGGCAGTAATTCGATCGGCCTGGACCTTAGACAGTTTAACTTGACCATCAGCACTGTCAGCATCAAGCACCAATACCTCAATGACCTGCCCTACACTTACAATATCAGCCGCCGTTTGCGGTGATGGATAGGCTAGTTCTGATAAGGGTATAACACCTTCGGCCTTATAGCCAATGTCAACAAATACCTCATCATGCCGAACATTTTTTCATATACCTCCTTAATTACCCAATCGGGCGTTGACGCTCCAGCTGTAATCCCGGCAGTTTGTACACCTGTAAACCACTCAGGCTGTAGTTCGTTAGCTGATTCGATGTGATAAGCAGCTGTGCAGATATCCTGGCAGACGCTGGCCAAACGAGCTGTATTAGCACTATGTTTGCCTCCTACAACAATCATAATGTCTACTTTTTTTGCCAAATTGATGGCTGCCTGCTGCCTTAGATCGGTTGCCGTACAAATGGTTCGTTCAATCTTGAGTTCTTGGCATTTGGTTTGTAAAATCGTGACAATAGCTTGAAATCTATCGACCGCAAATGTAGTTTGGGCTACTACCCCCAGTCGTGAATAATATGGTAACGTTTCGGCCTCGGTAGGTGTTTCTACTACTGAAGCCGCTTGGTTTGTCCAGGCAAGAATGCTTTGAACTTCGGGATGGTGAGGTTCGCCAACAATAACTACCTTGTAGCCTGCTAGTAAGAGATCATGAGCCGCTTGTTGAGCCTTCTTTACATGCGGACAGGTGGCATCTACTACCTGCAATTGCTTGATTTCAGCCTGGTCGTATATGTCGGGGCCAACGCCGTGTGACCGGATAATGACTTTGCCTGCTGTTATTTCTTCCAGTTTATCAACCGTACTAATACCTAATTCTTCGAGGTGGCTTATCATCTGCGGATTATGAATAATTGGTCCTAATGTATGTACCGGACAGTTTACGTCAAGCGAGCTTATGGCCATTTCGACAGCTCGTTTGACGCCATAACAAAAACCTCGGTGTTCGGCCAAGAAAATTTTCACGTTAGCCTCCTGCATGGTAGTCTCTGGTATAATCAAATCATCTTATTATTATAACCCCTTTATCCCTGTGTTTCAAATAAAAACCGCCACTATTCAGCTATAGCTACAATAGTGGCGGTTTTTATTTTTCCCAATTAACTATTAGCTTGGAATATTGGGTGGAGGATTGGGATTAACAGGGCAAGACTGAAATGTGATTTCGGTGTTCATACCGACCGGCTTATCAGTTTTTAAGAGTT
>JAGGAA010000104.1 GCA_017889675.1 Bacillota bacterium
TCAATTAGCTACCAATGTTGATCTCAATGTTACATATACCAATTTTATGCCTGATGAAGGCCGCGATAAAGATCAGGTTGAAGTTGGTGCAACCTTTAAATTCTAAACACGGTACAGTGCATAATTCCCATGTGTGTCTTCATGCGCTTTAGAATTAAAATTCTCAGATATATTGCTGGGTCTCGTAGCGAATAGGCGATTTGCATAGAAACCTGGTTCTTTGCGGTATAATGTGTAATACATTATTACTGCAAAGAACCAGGTTTATGTTTTATATACTGTTGAAATTACCTTAGCTCAGCCGTTTGCTCTATTTTCAGCCAATCTCGCCACACCGGCAACGTCTATTTATAACCGCAAAGCTACCGAAGCCGCAGGAACACAGTTTGGGTTAGATCTCGAAAAAACGGTGGGTACAGGGAAATTAAGCAAATGGATAGAGCCTCATTATTATCTACCAGGAAACAAGGCCAGCTGCCAATGTATATGGATATATGGTCGGCTGATTTTAATGATCCGGATAATTTCATTTATAAATTTTTGGCACCCCGTAATGCGATAGCACGCTCCGATAACTATAAAAATGAAACTTTTCGCAGTAATGATCTGGTACACCCTACATTGCTGCTTCATATATACTAATAATATCTTGTAATGTACCTTTTCTTGGATTGGTTAAAGCAGCTATATCCTTTAACGCGTTTTGGGAAAACGTTTCAAGTTCATTTTTTTCTATGCCCATCATTTTTAATCCATTTGGAATTTTAATATCAGAGCAAAGCTGTTTTATTGCCGTACAGATTTTTTCTACAGCTTCAGGTTTACTGTCAGCTTGTTCACCCATAGCTTCCGCAAGGTTCAATAGTCTTTTTTCAGGTAAGGATTCGGCATTGAATTGCAATACATAAGGAAGTAAGATGCCATTATAATTTCCGTGTCCCTGATTATGTGATCCGCCTAATTGGTGTGCCATGGCATGGATATACCCCAAACCCGCGTTATTAAAAGCCATGCCTGCCATCACATTAGCATACATCATTTGCTCTCTGGCTTCCAGGTCATTTCCATTGACGTAGGCGCGTCTGAGATAATTAAAGACCGATTCTATAGCCCCAAGTGCCAAAGTATCGGTCATTGGCGAGGCTTCGGTAGATACGTATGATTCTACTGAATGGGAAACAACATCTATGCCCGAGCTGGCGGTTATTTCTTGTGGCATAGTCGCCATAAACATCGGATCATTAACAGATATGAAAGGTAATATGTTAGGGGCGGCAATTGACATTTTAACTTTTCTTGATTCATCTGTTATGATTGCAAACATGGTTATTTCCGAAGCTGATCCGGCAGTAGTATTAATAGCGATGTGTGGTACAGCTGGTTGGGTAACCTTGTTATAGCCTTCGTAATCGATTATTGAACCTCCGTTAGCAGCGACAGCTGCTATCGCTTTTGCGCAGTCATGGACTGAGCCGCCGCCGATCGAGATAACTAAGCTATAGGCTCTTCTAAATAATTTATCAAAATAGGTTAGTCCTTCTTCAACAAAGGATACGGTTGAGTTTGGATGCAGGACGCCATCAAAGATATCATAGGTAATAAACAAGTTTTTTAAAATCACTTCAATCTTTTCAAGATACCCTAACTTTATCATATTTTTATCAGTAACAATTAGCGCTTTGTTTAGTTTCCACCCTAACAATTCATTTGGCAGGTCTTTGATTGAGCCAACACCAATAAGATTAGTTTTGGGCATAAAAAAGTTATGTGTATTTTCCATCTTTGTTCCTCGTTCCTCCGGCATTATTTCATTTAACAGATCAACGTTTACATTGCGGCTTTATATATATTTATAACATCTTCCAAGGTGCCCTTTCTTGGATTGGTAAAAGTAGCTATGTCTTTTAAAGCGTTTTGAGAAAGTCTATCAAGATCATTTTCATTTACGCCCATTGCCTTTAATCCATTGGGAATTTTAATATCAGAGCAAAGTTTTTTTATTGCAATACAGATTTTCTCCACAGCTTCGGGTTTGGTGTCAGTTTTTTCACCCATAGCTTTAGCAAGTTTTAGAATTTTGCCTTCCTGTAGGGAGGCAGAATTGAATTCAAATACATAAGGAAGTAGTATGCCATCATAATTACCATGCAGCTTATTATAGAATCCACCTAACTGGTGAGCCATGGCATGAACATACCCCAAACCCGCATTATTAAAAGCCATGCCTGCCATTATACTGGCGAATGTCATTTTTTCTCTGGCTTCCATATCATTACCGTTTTCATAAGCTCTTCTGAGGTAACCCAAAATTAATTTTACTGCCCCAAGCGCGAAAGAATCCGATATTGGCGAAGCTTCTATAGCAGAATAAGATTCTATGGAATGCGAAAGAGCATCTATCCCGGAACTGGAGGTTATTTCTTGCGGCATAGTCGTCGTAAACATCGGATCATTGACAGATATGAATGGTGTAATATTAGGGGAAGCAATCACCATTTTAACTTTTCTCGAAGTATCTGTTATGATTGAAAACATGGTTACTTCAGCGCCAGAGTAGGTAGTATTTATGGCGATATGTGGTATAGCTGGCTTGGTAATCTTGTTATAGCCTTCATAATCGATTATGGATCCACCGTTGGTAGCTACAGCTGCTATGCCTTTTGCACAGTCATGAATTGTTCCGCCGCCGATAGATATAATTAGATTGTAATCTCGTCTAAGCTCCAGTCCTTGGGGAAAATAGGATAGACCATCCTCGACAAAGGAAACAGTCGGGTTAGAATGCAGGATTCCTTCAAAAATATCATAGGAGATGAACAAATTTTTTAACATAGTCTCGATCATCTCGACATAACCCAAGCTGATAATGTTTTTATCAGTAACAATGAGTGTCTTGCTAAGTTTCCACTTCAGTAGTTCGTTTGTCAAATCCTTAATTGAGCCAATGCCGATAAGATTGTTTTTAGGTATAAAAAAATTATGCGTATTTTCCATGTCTTGCTCCTCCGGTAGTATCCCGTTTGTAATTGTATAGTTTTATTTTACCCATAATTATATTTTTAAACAGTAGAAACGCAGCGTGGTCACTTTATTAGCAGCCGTTTTATGTTTGTACCGGTATTTGGTATGCTTACATCAATGGTTACATGTACTGGTATATCAGGGAAAATATCTGTCCATTTGGCCTCATACTCATTTTTCCATAAGGGTGGTGATTCCCTAAATACAGCGAAGCCAAATCCGAATATGTCTGATTGTAATTCCTTTTGTCCTTTATTTAATGCCGCATCAACATCGGAACGGATGTGATCTGCCAGCTTCTGTTCCGCAATGCTTATTTCTTCAAGCGATAAAAACTCTGAACTCTTGTCGCGGGAGAATTTCCGTAAAACGGCAGTTGCCTTGACATCCACATAGATAACCGGTGTAACGTTTTCCATTTGGACGTTTATTTTATTGTTCGAGTCAGTCACCGCATAATATAATATTTCATCTGTACCGCCAACGCTTGATGGCTCTGATACGGTGTAATATTGTATTTTTTTTCCGGTAATCCAGCTAAAACCCCGACTTTCTTTTTCGTCCAGCCAGCCCACAAATTTATCTCCTTTAAAGGCAGCCAGCCCGGAAACTCTGTGGGCTCCGGTACGTTCTTCGTTAAGCATCAGTTGCTCATGGATTGAGCTTTTAGTTTCCTCCTTTTGGGATTTTGCAGCTATAGCAATGATGTGTGGTACTGTTGCCTCCCAGCCGCCAATGGCCAGCATTTCTTTAAATGTATTTATTGTAACCACATAGGCAAGGCCTGTGTTTGGGGCGAAATAGATCAAGTCGTGGATTTTTTCAGCAGAGGATATTGTTTGGTACGGGTCAATGGTTTTGATCACATCCGCCGCCTTGCCCGAGGTAATCGCCAGATAGGCGGAGCTATGAATGGATGGTGAACGGTCGAAAAGATCAATTGCATCCATCATATTGTATTTTGCAGCTTCTTCACTAATAACAACAGTTTTTACATAACCGTAGAACAGTTTTTTGTGAACTACTTCCTGAAGCCTTGTTGCGGCACCGATGAAAGTTTTATCTGTCGCCGAATGGGTAATCTGCTGCCCCCCAGATTTAGTAGCAGAACTTGGCTGGGAACTGCTTTTCCCTTCTGTGGGTTGATATAGGATAGTTAGTGTTATTTCTTGTGTTTCATTATTGTAATCCATACCCATTCCAATAATCTGTACAAAATCTTCATATTCCGCATAATCCCAGCACCCTGGCAGGACAAGTGATATTAGCATAGTGCAAGCTAGCAACAGCATTCTGGTGTTCATTTTAAAGTACTTCCAGTTCTTTTTTTTATTAGCATAATACTAATAGAAGCAAGCAGTAGAACAAATATCGAAAAAGGTAAAACAATATAGCCCAATAAGACTGCCCAATTATAAGCCTTATTATAAGAGTTGAGCCACAGTGACGGGACGAAGATCATCACTGCCAGTAAAAACAGTTGGATTCCGGGTTTCCAGTTGTTGAACATTTTTTTTGCAGCAGTCCACGAACAATATAGGTAAAACGTAGTTTTTCCTAGAGCGATAAATTGATAAGTGCCGAAGATGAAGACCTCTAAGCCGCGAATGAACTCGCCAACTTTGATGATTTTAGCCGCGTTGACTGCTCCGAAGGCGATACGTGTTGCAAGTTCCGGACTTAGCATCGCGATAATAACCAGTATTGCTAAAGAAAAAATGACAGAACAGGCTGCCAAGCCTATTACAACCCACATATAGTGTTTTCCGGGATCAGGTATAAACCGCACGATAACCATTAAAAGCAGCAGACATTCAGAGGCAGTTCCGGACAAAAATAAAGTTCCCTTGATAAATTCCAGCAGTGAGGTATCAAAGATGGGAATAACATATTCTGGATGAATATAATTGGGAAAAGCAAATATGAAACTAAAGAAGAAATTGAGAAGACCGATTACTGTCAGAATTTCAACCGTTCTTGCCAGAACCTTGATTCCGTTACTTAGGAGCAGTATTGAGATCAAAACCATTACTAGTATAATTAGCCAGCGTGGTGTATATATAAGAAAAAACGTCTTAATCAATTCGGTAAACATGTTTAGTATTGTAACTGCCAAGGCAATATTTATTAAAATATATAGTATGCTGACAACAGCACAGGGTATTTTTCCCAAACCTGATTCTAGGATGTCGAAAATCGTTCCTCCCGGTTGATGCTTACCCAGGTATAATATCCATACGGCAAAGGGAATTACCAGTAAAATACCTGCTAAAGATGCAACCCAGGCAGCCCGGTCTGTATCAGGATCAATCCAGGTATGAGTGTATACAATATTTCCGAGTGCACCGATCAAAATAAGAAAAATAGTTTGCTCCCGTGTAATTTTGACATTTTCCAGCATAAATTCACTGTCCCGTCTATAGCTTTTTTACGGATGGCCTCATTTGTCATTGCCTATTCTCACGCGGTTGAAAGGAGCTAGTATTCGTAACCGTTTTTTCAAAACGCTTAAACGCATACGGATGAAGGTGTCCTTCATGCCTTCCAAATCAAAGGGGATAAACGGGTAAAGATAGGGAACACCGAAAGATTCCAGTGATGACAGATGCCAAAAAATAATAACAATACCGCATATTAATCCAAACATTCCCAAGAAACCGGCTAGAATAATAAAAGAATAATTGATTAGCCTGGAGGTGTATGTAATTCTAGTTGTTGCTACGGCAAATGACGAGATTTCAGAAATAGCTACTACGATGATGATGGAAGCACTTACATAACCTGCCGCAACGGCAGCTTGTCCAATAACTATCGCCGCAAGTGTACCGATAAAGTAACCGACCGATCCCGGAATACGCAGGGCTGCTTCACGAATAATAGTCATACCAAAAGTCATGAGCAGGAGTTCCACACCAGATGGAAAGGGTACACCTTCTCGGCCTGCCGCTATGGTTACTGCCAGGGATTGAGGTACTATGATTTGATTATA
>JAGGAA010000105.1 GCA_017889675.1 Bacillota bacterium
GTTGTTGCTGTAGATATTCCTTCTGGTGTAGAGGCTGATACAGGCCGGATTTGTGGCAAAGCAGTGCGCGCTGCGCATACTGTAACTTTCGGTCTGCCGAAACCAGGTTTATTTTTATATCCAGGAGCAGAGTTTGCGGGCGAACTGATGGTAGCTGATATTGGCATTCCTACTGCGATTGTGGCTGGACAGCAAATTAAACAAAATATCGTAATGGCGGGTGCTGTCCGTACACTATTGCCGCAGCGCAGTCCAGACGCCCACAAGGGAATGAGTGGCCGAGTTGCGGTGGTGGCTGGTTCACAAGGGTTGAGCGGAGCAGCGGCCATGACGGCTGAGGCTGCCCTCAGAGCAGGGGCAGGGTTGATTACCTTGGCTGTTCCTCGTGGGATTCAAAATGTAGTAGCAGTGAAATTGACCGAAGTCATGACAAAGGCACTTGCCGAAACGGAAACTGGCGGTATTAGCCTGGATGCTGTGGCTGAAATTACCGAGTTGGCGGCAAATAAGGATGTGTTGGCAATTGGTCCTGGACTGGGCCGCCAGGAAGCAACAGCGGCAGCAGTGCGGGCCGCAATTACTACAGTGGAATGTCCCTTGGTTATTGATGCTGATGCTTTATATGCGCTGGCAGGCTATACAGACTTGCTATCTGATTGTGCGGCTTTGCCAGTATTAACACCACACCCAGGCGAGATGGGGTTATTGACCGGACTTTCGGTTCAGGCGGTAAATGCTGATCGTGTAACGATTGCCCGAGAAGCGGCAGGGCAGTGGGGCTGCATTATTGTATTAAAAGGAGCGCATACAATTGTTGCATTTCCGGATGGTGAAGTATATATTAATACTACAGGCAATGCAGGTATGGCGACTGGTGGCACTGGTGATGCGCTTACCGGTATTATTGCGGCCATGATTGCTCAAGGTATGTCAAGCCACGATGCCGCCGTAGCTGGCGTATATATTCACGGTTTGGCTGGAGATATTGCGGCAGAGGCAGGAATGGTCGGAATGGCAGCAACCGATTTGATTAAAGCTGTTCCAGCCGCATTGTACGGCTTAAAGTGCTGCTAAAGTATATAAAAAAGTTGACACTGGTATAGCAGTGCTTATATAATAATACTATCTTTTAATATGCTCCATACTGGCGGGGGTGATGGTGTGGCATTGTTACAAGAGGTTGATGGCATAATAGCTATGGACAAATTAAGCAGAAGTCAGTTTGTCCGGGATGCCATGCGTCTCTATATAGAAGACCGCAGGCGAAAAGCTGTACGCGATATGATGAAAAAGGGTTATCAGGAAATGGCAGTCATTAACCTGACATTAGCTGAGGAAGGCTTATTGGCAGATGTTGACACGTTTGAGCTAATGCCTGGCCTACTGGCGGAGCGTGAATAACGATGATTGTCAAACGTGGGGATATCTATTATGCTAATCTGAGTCCGGTGGTAGGCTCAGAACAGGGTGGCCACAGGCCAGTCTTGATTATCCAGAATGATGTCGGTAATAAATATAGCCCAACAGTTATTGTCGCGGCCATTACTTCGCAGATTTCTAAGGCGAAGTTACCTACCCATGTTGAAGTAAATGCTAAACAATATAATCTGGAAAAAGACTCTGTTGTATTATTAGAGCAGCTGCGTACTATTGATAAGCGGCGTCTGCGGGACAAGGTAACTCATTTAAGTGAAGAAATCATGAATAAGGTGGACGAGGCAGTACGGATAAGCATTGGTTTGGTTCAACTTTGATATGGGATAGGATAGGCGGGCGACTGCCTATTTTTAGTTTGTTCTGCTGATTATAAGCGCCCATCTGCGTCGTTGCTCCTCAAAATGCTTGCTTGCGTACACACCCAGTACGCAAGCAAGCGTTTTCCGGTGCGCCTAGCATCTGGACACTTCTAATTAGCAGGGCAATTTACATCGGGGGAGAGATATAAATTGAACATCATTCGCAAATGGTCATGGCTGGTCATTGTTGTGACCGTTTTTTCATTGATTTTTATGGCGGGCTGTAGCGGTAGTAAAGGTGTACAGTCGGGTAGTAAAGACTCAGCAGGAGCGCCGCTTACGATTAAGGTATTGGATGTTGGGCAAGGCGATGCTATTCTTATCCGCACTAAGGATCAAGTAGTGCTTGTTGATACCGGGGATGTCCCGGCTAGGGATAAACTTATTAGCATGCTGAAAGCCCAGGGGATTACTACTATCGACAAACTGATTATTACCCATCCACATGCTGATCATATTGGCGGTGCAGCAGACGTATTTAAAAATTTCACGGTTAAGCAAATATATGATAGCGGTCAAAAAACTACGTCAAATTTATATAGACAATACTTAACTCAGATTCAAAAAAAGGGTATTCCTTTTACGGTAGTTAGTGCCGGTATGACAATTGAGTTGGGAAATGAAACAATACTTAAGGTGTTGGCGCCGGAAACGCCTTTTATTGGTGGTAGTGAGCCTGATTTGAATAATAACTCGATTGTGGCTAAACTGGTGTATCGTAATTTCTCGATATTGCTTACTGGTGATGCTGAAAGTGAATCGGAAGAGCGTATGCTCAAAAAAGATGCCGCTATTTTAAACAGTACACTGTTAAAGAGTGGTCATCATGGTAGCAGGACATCTTCTTCGGCAGCCTTTCTACAGGCTGTAACTCCGGAAGCGGCGCTTATTTCGCTTGGCGCTAATAATGAATACCATCATCCGCATCCATCCACGTTAAAGAAATACAAGGAGAAAAAAATCGAAGTATATCGTACCGACACAGATGGTACATTGACGGTTACTAGTGATGGGAAAACGTACACAATTACAAAGGAGCGGTAGACATGAAAATCAGAGCTGTAATTGATCGTTTTGAAGAAAGTAAGGCGGTACTTTTGGCTGGAGATCAGGAAATGAGTGTGAATTGGCCCAAGGAGCTATTGCCAATGTCTAAAGAAGGGGATATTTTGGTGATAGAGATAACCGTTGATGCCGAGGCTACGAAGCGAGCACAGGCGGAAGTGGATGAACTTTTTGAGCAAATTACGCGACAGAATCAAGGGGATACTAGTCAATAACCGTACTGTTCTACAAATTTAGTGCAAACATTTTATTTTTATAATACTTGTGACTTAAGTCCTGCAGGAATTTTGACAATAAACACGAAGTTAATAAAGACACTTCGCGGTTTGGAGGTGCCTTTATTGCGAAAAATAGTGTTGTTGTTGCTGCTTACCTTGTTTGGTGTTTCCTGGTTAGGTATTGACGCTGCTGCGGCTGCTATGCCGTCAGCCAAACCTGCCGTAGGACAAGCTGTGGGTAGCAAAAATTTAGAACTTAGTCAAGTACGCTGGGCTAATCATACCGAAGCCCTTACCGGTGCTGCTAAGCTAAGGCTGGTTATGGATGTGTCTGGCCCTGTCAAGGCTAGTGGTGTAGTAATTAACGCGCCTACGCCGCGTCTGGTTGTGACTGTAACAGGGACAACCCCGGGCAAAGGCGTAGCGGACCTTACTTTTGACGGGCAAGTTGTCGAAAAGGTTAGTTTTGATATCAGTGGTACAGATACCAAAGTAACTTTTGATTTACCGCTGAAGGTCGAAGCTAGCGATTACAAGGTATTTACTCTGCCTAGTGATGCCAAGGCCAATAAGCCGTTCCGGGTCGTTGTGGATATTAACAAACCTCTGCCACTACCTGATTTTTCTTTTACGGCCGGGTTAAAGAATAAGGTGATTGTTATTGACCCTGGTCATGGTGGCAGTGATTCTGGAGCTATTGGTCCAAGCCGGTATCAAGAAAAAACGGTGACTTTAGCGGTGGCCCAGAATGTACAGGATTTGTTGGAAAAAGCAGGGGCCAAGGTTATTATGACGCGCCAAGATGACCGCGATGTTTTCGGTTCGAACGCAACTGATGTCGAGGAACTCAAAGCACGTTCTTCTGTAGGTAACAATTATAAGGCTGATATATTTTTAAGTATTCATGCCGATTCTTTCTCTAATCCTGCTGCAGGTGGGACGACAACGTATTATTATCAAAAAACGCTGTATGATTCCATGATGGCTGAAGCGTTACAAACAAGTCTGATTGAAGCAGGGAATTTGCAGGATCGCGGGGCTAGAACAGCCAACTTTTATGTGATTAAGCGGACCCAGATGCCAGCAGCACTTGTGGAGCTGGCCTTTATTTCCAATCCAAATGAAGAAAAACTTTTAAGCTCACCCGGGTTTCAACAGAAGATGTCTCTAGGAATAGTACGGGGGCTGGAACGGTTTTTTGACCAGGCTGCCAAGCTAAACTAAAGAGGTGGGTATGATGAAAACTAGTAGATTGATTATAATGGCTGTGCTAATGGCCATAGTGTTCATGATTGCTGGGTGTGATAATGCCGCTCCAGGCAATCAGCCAACACCGGCAAATCCTGAGAACAAGCTGGCTGACAAGTCGCAACCATCCGGTAGTGCAACTGCTGAACCGGAGCGGACAATGCAGCTTGTGGTTTACCATGCTACTAAAGATGCGATGTATCTTGTACCGGAAATGCATAAAGTACCTGTCAATAGTCATCCGGCCCGTACAGCTATTGAATTATTACAGGCTGGACCCCAAAATCCTGAATTTGTTGGTGTCATGCCAGCGGGAACCCAAATGAAAAACATAACTGTCAAAGATCATATTGCCTATGTGGATTTTAATGACAAGTTAATCAAAAAGAATGGTGGCGGATCTGCCAGTGAAATTTTGTTGGTAGGTGCTATCGTGAATACTCTTACCGAGTTTCCCGATATTGAGCAGGTACAAATTCTGGTTAACGGCAAAAAGATTGAGACTATTTCTGGGCATATGGATACGAGTGAACCGCTCAGCCGGTCAGAAAAGATTATTAAAAAATAGCAAGAAACAGCAGTTCTTCTCGTGGAAGACTGCTGTTTTTGTATTGGTAATGATAAATCCTTGAGGGCAGTACAACTTTTTTTCGTGGTGTGGCATACTATTCTTGCAGGAAATACTTGCATAAAAGAGAATTTATTAGAAGCATTATGCAGCCATAGAAGGTGGTGTTTCAATGAACGAGCTTACAAAACTCGGAGAATTTGGTCTGATTGACTTAATTAAACAAGATACGATTAGTGATCATAGCAGCGTGGTTCTTGGAATTGGTGATGATGCTGCTGTGCTACTGCCAACACCGCGTCAATTGCTGCTGGTGACTACTGATATGTTAGTTGAATCTGTACATTTTGATTTGGCTACTACAACTCCCTGGCAGCTTGGTTATAAGGCAATTGCGGTTAATTTAAGTGATATTGCCGCTATGGGTGGTGTACCTCGTCACGCGGTAGTGTCGGTGGCCTTACCCCCGTCCACACCGGCAGATTTTGTCGTAAATCTGTATCAGGGCATGAAAGAAATTTGCCATGAGTTTGGTGTTAATATTGTCGGTGGTGATACTGTCTCTACTCCTCAGGGACTTGTGATCAATGTTACAGTAACTGGTGAGGTTGCGCCAGTCAATTTAGTGAGACGTTCCGGGGCACAGATTGGTGATGTTGTAGCAGTGACCGGGGTGCTGGGAAATTCAGCGGCAGGGCTGGACTTATTGTCAGTTGGCGATTGGGAGGATTTTGATTTTGCTTGGCCGCTTGTTACGGCCCATTTATCGCCGCGACCACAGGTTAAAACGGGAGCTATTTTGGCTGATGCCGGAGCCACCAGTATGGATGACGTTAGTGATGGGCTTGCTAGTGAGTCGCATGAAATAGCTAAAGCCAGTGGTGTGGGTATAAAGCTATATGCCTCGCAAATTCCGCTGGCAGCTGAACTCAAAGAAGCGGCCGAAAAGCTAGGTAAGCAGGCCCTCGATTACGCACTGTATGGCGGTGAGGACTTTCAGCTCTTATTTACTATGGAATCAAATAAATATGAAGAACTGTTGCTTGCACAGCCGGATTTGCAGTTAGCCAAGATCGGTGAGATTGTTGACAGTAGTCAGGGCGTAACACTAGTTGATGAAGCTGGCGGTGTGCAAGAACTTGAAGCCAGAGGCTATAACCACTTCCGTCAAGCGGAGACGTCTAGTATACTAGTACGTAAAACTTCCTCGGCAGAGGGAACGTACCAGTTTGGACAGGCATTGGCCAAGGTTCTCAGGCCGGGTGATGTTATTTGTTTGTCTGGCAATCTTGGTGCTGGGAAGACTTTGTTAAGCCAGGGGATTGCGGAAGGGCTCCAGGTTGCTGATGTTGTAAGCAGTCCCACTTTTACTGTTCTTAATGTTTATGAGGGTCAGAGTGCTGACAGCCAAGACGTTACGATTTATCATTTTGACTTATACCGTCTCGAACATCCAGCAGAGCTTGATGATATTGGTTTTGATCATTATGTAGATGCCGGTGGTATAGCTATTATCGAATGGCCCGAGAAATTCCTTGAATTTTTGCCAAAAGAGCACGTATGGCTGACTTTAGAGTATGGTGAGCTGCCAGACGAGCGGGTTATTAATCTCAAGGCCAAAGGGGAACGGTATCAAACGCTTTGCGAGGAGTTGGAAGAAATTGCCTATTCTAGCTATTGATACAGCCACCCTTGTATCCAGCGTGGCTATTGCCACACCGGACACGCTGGTGGCTGAACTTACGATTCAGAATCGAAAAACACATTCAGAGCGGCTCATGCCTCATATTGCCAGTTTGCTCAATATGGCTGAAATAGCACAAACTGGTTTGAAGGCAGTTGCTGTAAGTATTGGACCAGGTTCATTTACTGGTCTTAGAATTGGGTTAGCAACGGCAAAAGCCCTGGCGTATGCGCTTAATATTCCGCTTATCGGCGTACCCACCCTTGCGGCCCTCGCGTTTTCCTGTCCGGTTCCAGGAGTGGTTTTGGCTCCTATGCTTGATGCCCAAAGGGGCAATGTATATTTAGGGCTATATGAATGGCTTGATGATGCTGTTTTTGAGATACAGCCGCCTCGAGTGGTTGCTTTTTCGGAGGCTCAGGCTGAGCTTGCCAAAATGGAGAAGCCTGC
>JAGGAA010000355.1 GCA_017889675.1 Bacillota bacterium
CGGGAGTTTGACACTTGTATAAACAAAAAATGCCCTTGAAGCCTTGAAATAGGCTTATTTTTTTGTCAAATTTTTCTTTTGATTATCGAGTAATATCTAGTAATGTGTTATAATATAGGTGACAGGAGGTATTCGTTATGCATTTGAGTATTGTTCAGTCCAAAAATTCTAAATCTCTATATGTCATTCGTTCTACTTATAAAAACGGTCGCAATTCTTCTGAACGAGTGGAAAAGCTCGGCACCTATACTGAATTATTAGAAAAACTAAACGGCCAAGATCCTATCGCGTGGGCCAAAACCTATATTGATGAGCTCAACAAAAAGGAAAAAGCCGGCAAACGCGAAGTAAGTATCTCATTTTCTCCAGCAAAACACATCGGGAAAAATCAGCAAGTCCTTTTTAACGGCGGATATCTTTTTTTGCAAGTTATCTACTATGCTTTAGGTCTTGATTCGATCTCGAAAGCCATTTCGAAAAAACATAAATTTGCCTTTGATCTTAATTCCATTCTTTCTAATTTGCTATATGCCCGAATTCTTTTCCCCGCCTCCAAACTTGCCACCATGCAAATTGCACAAAAATTCCTTGAACCTCCTTCCTTTGAAATTCAACATGTTTATAGGGCTCTTGGCATTATTTCCGAAGAAAGCGATTTCATTCAATCCCAACTATATAAAAATAGCCGCCGCACCCTCGATAGAAATACTCACATCCTCTACTATGATTGCACAAATTATTTCTTTGAAATCGAACAGGAGTCCGGTCTTAGACAATATGGTATGTCTAAAGAACACCGACCGAACCCGATTGTTCAAATGGGCCTCTTTATGGATGGTGACGGCATCCCGCTGGCATTCAATATTTCCAAAGGCAACACCAATGAACAAGTGACTCTGACTCCGTTAGAGCAAAAACTTCTGAAAGACTTTGAACTATCTAAGCTTGTTGTTTGCACCGATGCCGGTCTTGCTTCCAACGCAAACAGAAGATTTAACGATAAAAAAAATCGAGCCTTCATTACCACTCAGTCGATAAAAAAGTTAAAGAAACCTTTACTGCAGTGGGCTCTTGCAAAATCAGGTTGGTTTATTCCAGGCACTGACGGTACTTTTGATCTCACAAAACTCGATACAGACGATACCCTTTATGAGGCCTATAAAAATACCACTTTTTTCAAAGAACGCTGGATAAAAGAAAATGACTTAGAACAACGCCTGATTGTTACTTTTTCTTTGAAATACAGGGATTATCAAAGAAAAATACGCAGCTCCCAGTTAGAACGCGCCATGAAGCTTGTTCAAAAAAATCCGCAGAAAATCGGCAAATGCCATTCAAATGACTTCAAACGCTTTATCGCGAAAAAAAGTATCACTCCCGATGGTGAAATCGCTGCAAAAAACTTGTATAGCATCGACGCAGAACTCATCCTAAAAGAAGAAATGTTTGATGGATATTATGGTATCTGTACTAATCTGGAAGATGATGCACAATCCATCATACATACAAATCATCAACGTTGGGAAATTGAAGAAAGCTTTCGCATTATGAAAACAGAATTTCAGGCACGCCCCGTTTATTTGAGTCGCGATGACCGCATTCACGCTCATTTTACAACATGCTTTTTAGCACTGACTCTGTATCGCCTTTTAGAGAAGATCCTCGACGAACGCTTCTCTTGCCACAGGATTATAGATGGCCTGCGCAATTTCAATTTTTATAAAGTCGCTTCCGAAGGCTATATGCCTACCTATGTCAGCGATGACTTTACAGATCTACTTCATGAAAAATTTCAATTCCATACAGACCGACAAATTATCCCAAATCAAGAAATGAAAAAAATTTTTAAAACCACTAAAAACCTGAAATCGCAGAGGACAAGGTATTACTCTAATGATAATATTTGTAGTATCCGGGTTGACAAACGTTGTATTTGCCAGTACATTCAAATAGTAATGCCACATAATGGGAGCTAGAGGTATAGATTAGTTTTTGGAGTGAGTTTATGGATATACGAAAAATGAAATGGATGTCGGCGTTGATAGCAGCCATATTTATTGGCGCATTTGAATTCATAAGACACCAGTTTGTACATGTAATTTCTATGGAGTGGGGCAATGTTTTGGTTGCCGTAGTAACAGGAGTACTGGTTTTTATATACTTTCATGGTATTTCCGCGATGATCGAGAACCTTTATGGAAAGTTACAAAAAGAAAAGGAAGAAACGGCAGTTTTGCAGGAACGCTATAGAATTGCCCGTGAACTCCACGACAGTGTGGCTCAGGCATTATTTTTTATGAATATCAAAATGGTGGAGATTGAAACAGCTTTGCGTCAAAAACAGGAACCGTGGGCCGCGATAGGGGAAGTAAAAGAGGCCATTAAACTAACAGATACTGATATACGGCAGCATATTTTTGTTTTACAGAAGGTTCCTCAGGAGAAGATAAATTTGCCGGAAGTTATCCGGCAATATATTGCCGATTATCAGGAAGATAGCGGCATAAAAGTTGATTTGAGTGTAGCAGATAATGTGGGTAATAGTTTGAGTTTACAGGTTAAAAAGAGATTGTTTCGTATATTACAGGAGCTTTTGCAGAACATCCGCAAACATGCAGGCGCCAAGCACGTGTATGTTTGTCTGAAAAGTTCAGAAGGTCAGCTGTTTATGAGCGTGCGCGATAATGGCAAAGGTTTGTCGGTAGATGGTATAAAGAAACAAGACTTGTCTTTTGGCTTAAAAATTTTGGAGGATGATGTTAGGGGCATTGGCGGTCAGTTGAAACTGGAGAGTTCCCCAGGTCAGGGGACGACAGCCACGATTAGTCTGGATGCAAAGGGGATAAAAGAGTTATGAGCATTAAAGTATTGGTTGTGGATGATCATCTGTTATCGCGTAAAGGGATTATCAGTATTCTTTCAACCCACCCGATGTTTGACATTGCCGGTGAGGCGACAGAAGGACAGGAAGCTTTGGAAAAGGCCAGGGTACTTATGCCTGATATTATTTTAATGGATATTAATATGCCTGGTATTGGTGGCTTGGAAGCCACAAGGCTGATTAAAGAAGAAATGCCTTATGTAAAAATTGTTATTCTAAGCGTGTCTGACGATGTGCAGGATTTTTTCGAAGCCATCAAAAAGGGTGCCCAAGGGTATCTTTTGAAAAATATGGAGCCAGAATACTGGATCGATTATATTATTAGTATTGTGCAAGGCGAGGCACCTATCTCACGGGCACTGGCAACTAAAATATTACAGGAGTTTTCTGTTCCCAAGACGGATATGTCAAGTAATAAGGTGTCAGAACGGGAACTGGAAGTCCTTCGACTAGTCAGCCAGGGGATGAGCAACAGGGAAATCGGAGAAAAATTGTGCATTAGTGAAAGTACAGTTAAAAACCATCTGCGGAATATTATGGACAAGCTTCATTTACAGAATCGAATGCAGCTAATTGCGTTTGCATATAAGAATGGATTACTCTCTTTTTAGCCCAACAATACGCATGCAAGAGCCTGCTGCAAGGAAAAAGCTTCGCATCATAAGTAAGTGGTAGTACTACGAAAAATAAGAAAGCATAACTTTCGTCTTTGCGAAGTTATGCTTTCTTATTTTTTAAACAGTAGTTTTCAAATGGCCTATTCTTCATCGTCATTGCAGCAGCATTTCTTTTTTTGCTTAGCTTGGTCAGTGTCAGCACCATTAGTGTCGGCTGCATAGGCGGCAATGGTGGGGGAAAGCGGGCTAACTGTCGCTGCCGGGGCAGGCGATGCGATAGTAACAGCACCAGTACCTTCCTTTAAGCTAATAGATTGATTGCCAAGGCAATTCGCTTAAGTCCTTCCGCTAAAAGCGGACGTGGGCAGCCAAAATTAAGGCGCATAAAACCAGTACCCTGATGACCGAAGGTTATGCCGTCATTTAGTCCGACCTTTGCTTTTTTGGCAAAGAACTGGACAAGCTCCTGTTGAGAAAGTTTTAAATTGCGGCAATCAAGCCAGGCTAAATAGGTGCCTTGTGGTTTGTCAACTGTAATGGCTGGGATATTGGTGGCAATAAATTCTGTAAGATACTGGGCGTTGCCCTCGAGGTAGACTAAGAGTTCATCAAGCCACGGTGCACCATGGCGGTAAGCAGCTTCCAACGCGGTGATACCAAATACGTTACTTTTGTTGATGCCCAATAGCTGGACAGTTTGAGAAAATTGATTACGTAAGTTGGCATTTGGAATAATAGCAATCGAGGTATACAGGCCAGCAGTGTTAAAGGTTTTGCTGGGAGCGGTAAGCGTGATTATTTTATCTTCGCTGTCGGCTTCTAACGAAGCCAGCGGTATATGCTGATGTCCGGGATATACAAGATCACCATGAATTTCGTCTGCCAGAAGTAATACGTCATTTTCCAGGCAGATGTTTACCAGTCTAGTTAGCTCTGCACGTGACCAAACGCGGCCAACAGGATTGTGCGGGCTGCATAAAATCAGCATTTTGGCTTCGCGTGCTTTTTCTGCTAAATCATCAAAATCCATGTGATAGTTGCCGTTTTCATAAACTAACGGATTTTCCAGCACAATGCGATCCTGATTTTTTACACTGGAAAAGAAAGGTGGATAAACCGGGGGTTGGATAATCACTTTATCTCCTGGTTTAGTAAAGGTTTGTACTGCCAAAGTTATAGCGGTTACCACCCCAGGCGTGCTTACCATCCAGTCAGGACTGGTTTTCCAGTTATGACGTTTATCCAGCCAGTCGGTTACGGCATCATAGGCATAGGAATGGGGAGACGGGTAACCAAAAATGCCATGCTGAAGCCGGGCGGTAAGCGCTTCGTTTACTGCTGGAGGAGAAGGAAAATCCATGTCAGCTACCCAGAATGGCAGAACATCCTCAGAACCAAAGAGGGCAGCGGCGTCATCCCATTTGGTACTGCCGCTGTTGTGACGCGCAATCACGGCATCAAATTTGTCAATGTTAGAGTTAGTCATAATATCACCCTTATTCATAAAAAGTAAATTAATCAAAAAAATGCCGGTATGTAAGATGCAGAAAAAGGCTAAAGTACGTCTGACGTAGACGGTACTTTAGCCTTCAGGTACTCTGATCAGCTAAATGAAAAGCTAATAATATATAGTTACAGGTTAACATTCATAAAGAACGTTGTCAAGAAACTATAAAAAATCTTTGTTGAAAAACATTTCGCAAGCATCTTGTATTTTTTGTGAGTGATCAGTATAATAGATTACAAGTGAATTTTTAAAAAATATAATAAGACTGATTGGTAGATAAACCGAAGGTCAGAATAACAGTTCTAGAGAGCTGTCGTTCTGACCTTTCTTGTTTTTCTAAACAATCTGGGAGGGGTATCTCATGAGTAAAAAAATTAAACAAATTGCAATTTACGGTAAAGGTGGTATTGGTAAATCAACCACAACGTCTAACATTAGCGCATCATTATCAAATTTAGGATATAAGGTAATGCAGTTTGGTTGCGATCCGAAAGCGGATTCTACCAATACGCTGCGGGGCGGCACCTATATTCCGACTGTGCTGGATACACTGCGAGAAAAAAACAAGGTACAACCGGAAGATGTTATTTATAAAGGTTTTAATGGTGTGTATTGCGTGGAGGCAGGCGGACCGGCCCCTGGTGTTGGCTGCGCTGGACGGGGCATTATTACGGCCGTTGGATCTGGACGTTGTTATCTATGATGTTTTGGGAGACGTGGTATGCGGGGGCTTTGCCGTACCTATTCGTGAGGGCATTGCCGAGCATGTATTTACCGTATCTTCGGCTGATTTTATGGCCATTTATGCGGCCAATAATCTGTTCAAAGGCATTAAGAAATACTCCAACTCGGGTGGTGCGCTGCTAGGTGGTTTGATTGCCAATTCGATTAATGCTCCCTACGCAAAAGAGATCGTTGATGACTTTGTGCAACGGACGCAAACACAGGTGGTAGAGTATATTCCCCGTTCTGTAACAGTGACGCAGGCTGAGCTTCAAGGAAAAACAACCGTAGAGGCTGCGCCTGACTCAGAGCAAGCTAAAATCTATAGTCGGTTGGCGAAAAAAGTAATCGAAACTACGGAATCTAAAGTGCCGTCGCCACTGGAAACGGCGGAATTGCGCGAGTGGGCATCCACGTGGGCTGATCAACTGCTGGCTATGGAAACTGGTGAGGTTCGTAGTGCCTCGGCTGGTATCTAAAAGTTGCTTAGAACAGTAAGGGCTTCCTATGCTTCATGCCCCATGTAAAAAAAGAGAGGTGAATAGTATGGGCTGCGTATGCTCTGGCACTCTAAGTGTGGATACTCTGGAAAGAACCAATAAGCATCCCTGCTACTCTGCGGATGCTCATCATAAATATGCCCGGATGCATTTGCCAGTAGCTCCCCGGTGCAATGTCCAATGTAATTATTGCAATCGAAAGTTCGACTGCGTAAATGAAAGTCGTCCGGGTGTCACCAGCGAGGTATTGACACCTGCTCTTGCCAGCGATAAATTTGTCTGGGTGAAAGGGGAAATTGAGCACCTTAGTGTAGTTGGTATTGCCGGGCCAGGTGATGCGTTGGCTGATTGGCCGTCTACCAAGGAGACAATTGAAAATATCAGAGCCATTGACCAAACGATTACTTTTTGCTTATCAACCAATGGACTATTGCTGCCAAAATATGTTTCTGAAATTGTGGCATTAGGCATTCGTCATGTTACAGTAACTGTTAACACCTTAGATCCGACTATCGGTGCGGAAATTTATAAGTTTGTGTCTTATCAGGGTAAGAACTATGTGGGCCCGAAGGCAGCAGAACTGCTGTTAGCCAACCAGTTGGCAGGTATTGAGTACTTAGTGAAACATGGGGTATTAGTTAAAATCAATATAGTTATGATTAAAGGGATTAATGACAGGCATATACCGGCGGTAGTCAAAAAGGTAAAGGAGTTAGGGGTATTTGTAACCAATATTATGCCGCTTATCCCTGCACCGGGCAGCGCTTTTGAGCATTTTCCCCAGACCAGTATGAAAGAACTTAATGCGCTACGAGATGTTTGCCAGTTGGACATCCGCCAGATGCGCCATTGCCAACAATGCCGGGCTGATGCTATTGGGCTGCTGCATGAAGATCGTTCTCAGGAATTCCGGATGTGCAACCATGCGCCTGATCGTAAAACTGAAGAATCTGAACCCAAGAAGGTATATCAGATTGCCGTGACATCAAAACACGGGAAACTGGTTGATCAGCATTTTGGCCATGCGACTCAATTACTTATTTTTCAAGGCGATGGGCAGAAATTTCAGCTTCGTGAGACCAGGCGCGTGGGTCAGTATTGTGCTGGCATGGCAGAATGTGATGTCGAGGATAAAGCTTCTGGGCGAGAGCAGATCATTGAGGCATTACAGGATTGTAATGCGGTGCTAACCATGCGTATTGGC
>JAGGAA010000106.1 GCA_017889675.1 Bacillota bacterium
AGCTTTTGCTTGATTTCTTTCGCCAGTGACATCATTTTTTCATTCTCATCTTCTAAGTCACACTCTAGCAACACGGCTGCTTCACGATGAGTCAAACCTTTGCAATCCTTGGCCCGTTCTAAGAGGCTGTCAATGAGTTCACGATTGCTTTTATTTTGCTGAGCAAAAGCCAGCGTGTCCAAAACTTCCTGGTCGTCAATAAATTCAGTGGCAATTTTTGATTTACTATTATACATTAGTAAGACTCCTTTTTAATGATAATTATTTATCTTCGATTGTAGATAGCTTAGAATACACCGTTTTACTATTAACATGGGGAATCATTCCTAATTTACCAGAGAGAGCGCTGATAACATCATTGGGAGCATCCATCACAATACTAATTACTGAAACACTGCGTTTGGAATAGGGAATTCCCATTCTACCGACAATGTGCTCACCATATTCATGAAGAATATCGTTTATTTTTTTTGCGGAATCCTTGTTTTCAACCACAATTCCAATTAGCGCAATTCTTGTTTCCATAATATTTTTTATCTCCTTAATAATATAAGAAAATACTTGGCTTGTGCCAAGTCCCTCAGGACGCCGGCAGAAGCCTTAGTCGTTCTTATGTCAGTAGACTAAAAAATCCTTGTACCCCAAAAGGCACAAGGATAGACGACAATGCTAAGGGAAGCAATATACAACTATGCTCCTCTATTAATTGCACCTATTCTCTCGCCTTCTCATTCGGGACGAACCCTCATGCAATCAGCACGATACTTTGTTTTACAAATTCACCTATGGTTTGCTGCAAGAAAAAATGAAAATCACTCAATCTCAAACAGCTTACCCTAATATAGTGTAAATTGTACCATATATTCAGACAAAAAACAATACTCACTTTTTATAACTTATAATATTTCATATCTATTTGCGTGTAAACGTAGAAAACTCCTGCCAGATTTAGCAGGAGTTTCTGTCTTAAACAAGCTCAGTGAGCCTTCCGAAATCTTAATTACATTGCCTTTTCTAAATCTTTGCCAGGTTTTATAGTAAACCAAACTTTTACAGCATCAACGATAACAAAGACGATGAGGATCATCATAACAACACTGGAACCAGCAAGTAACCATTGAGCTTTTGGCACATAGAATTCAAATATATTGTAGAAACCAGCAGTCATTGCTGTCACGAACATAAAGCAAAGGGGAATAAGTGTAACCCACAGGTACTTTGCTTTACCCATACGCAACAACATGGTAGTACCAATCGTTAACGCCATACTGGCAAGCAATTGGTTAGAAAGTCCAAATAGTGGCCAAATGGATGAGATCGAACCACCAAATAGTAAGTAACCCCAGGCAAAAGAGATTAATGCACTAGTGAAAATGATACCTGGCGTCCAATGTGCGTCACCGAGTGGCTTGTACACCATGCCGCCAACTTCTTGTAACAAGTAGCGGCCAACCCGAGTACCGGCATCAATAATTGTTAAGATGAACAAAGCTTCAAACATAATCGCAAAATGATACAGAAAGCCCATAAAGGATTCCAAGCCAGGTATTTGCGCAAAAATATGTGCCATACCTACCGCAAGTGATACTGCACCACCTGGCCGACCGGCAACATTTTCACCAACCATCTGTGATAAGAGCGGAAGTTCCTGTACATTCATCCCGAGTTTTGCAAATACTGCCGGAGCACTATTAATAGCAAAATAATCGGCAGGAATCAAACTGGTTGCTGCAATCAGCGCCATAACACTAATAAATGCTTCAGCAAGCATGGCCCCAAAACCGATTGGCAAAATTTCGGATTCGTTAGTAAGCATCTTTGGTGTTGTACCAGTGGCAATAACAGAATGGAATCCGGAAATTGCGCCACAGGCAACAGTAATACAAACAAACGGCCAAACAGGACCAGGAACAACCGGGCCACCACCACCAATAAATTGGGTGATTGCCGGCATGTGGATTGTCGGATTAACAATGACAATTCCTACAGCCAAAGCACCAATGGTACCGATTTTCATATATGTGCTCAAATAATCGCGCGGAGCTAATAAGAGCCATACCGGAAGTGCGGCTGCGATAAAACCATATAACGGAAGAACAATGTCTAATTGGGTACGACTAAGTGTGAAGAAAGGAGCCCAAGAAGAATCTTGAATCAAAGCTCCGCCAAATACCGCAGCAATAACCATTACAACACCAACGAAAGATGCTTCACCAATGTGGCCAGGACGTAGATAACGCATGTAGACGCCGATAAAGAGGGCAATTGGAATCGTTGCACCGACGGTAAATGCACCCCAAGGACTGTTGAACAACGCATTTGCAACGGCAATTCCCATACCAGCCATGGTGATAATCAGGATGAAAATGACAGCAAGTGCAGCAGCTAAACCAGCAGATTTGCCGATTTCCTCCTTGGCAATTTCGGCAATGGAGCGACCGTCATGTCGAACAGATGCAAATAGGATAACCATATCATGGACTGCACCGCCCATACAGGCACCGATAAGTATCCAGATCATACTCGGTAAATAACCGAACTGTGCTGCAAGCACCGGACCAACAAGCGGACCAGCGCCAGCTATAGCGGCAAAATGATGTCCGAAAGTTACCCATTTATTTGTGGGTACATAGTCATGGCCGTCTTCGTGTACAACGGCTGGAGTCGGACGACTGGGATCAAGCGCTAAAACTTTTGCTGCAATGAAGGCGCCATAGTAACGATAGCAAAGTGTTAGCACCAAAGCCGAAATAATAACAAGATAAAGACCATTCATAAAGCTTGCCTCCTTAAATTTATTGAATTATTACATTAATTACTATAAAGTAAAAATTATAATTAATAAATACAATCTATATGAATGGACTAAAATGATATATGAATAGAAATTATCGGGAATGAATGGAAATGCACTTACTATATACTAAATACTAAAAAAAAACCGCCAACCACGAAGGTAGACGGCAACATAGTTAAAATATAGCTTGAAAGTTTCTAGACTGCTCTATCTTTTCTTACAATTTCCTGGTCAGGTTTAACTGCAATCCAACATACCACGCCGATTATTGCAGAAAAAGCAGTTACCGAAATGGCTGCCTGCCAACCATAATGAGTCGCTATCCAAGCAGTTGCAACAGGAGCTACTACCCCACCGATATTACCCCAGAAGTTCATCCAGCCAGAAACGGTGCCGCAAAACTTCCCGCCGATGTCCATAGAAGCAGCCCAAGACGCATTAAAAGTAAACCCTAATGATCCCAGCGAAAGAGTAAGCCACAGAACATTCATGCTCGGGGTAGATGCAATAGCAGCCATGTATAGAGCTGCCCCCGAAAGCAAAAGGCCAATTGCCCCAAATAGCGTACGTGCTTTGTGCTTAGATACGCCTGCGGCAATAAGCTTATCGCTTATAAAACCTGTGAGAAAGGTAACAGCGCATAACGCTGCCCAAGGAAATGAAGCCGCAATACCCATTTTGGCCAACGAGAACCCTTGTGCTTCCATCAAATAGAGAGGCAACCAAGCAAGAAAAACGTACATAATATAATCGGTGATAAAATATTGCAACCCAATAGCCCAAAACTGTGTTGAAGTAATGAAGCTTCCCCAAGGAGCAATTTCCTTAGCTGCCTTCGGATCAGCCATCACCATCCCGTTCTCGATATGATCGGCCTCGGCTGTATTCACAAATTGGCTCTGACGTGGATCATTTTTCGCTAAGAACCACCAAGCCAACGCCAGAATTAAGCCCGCCGCACCAAAGATTAGGAATACTGAACGCCAGCCAAAAGCCAACATTAATCCAACAGTTACCGCAGGACCAAACACGGGACCTACAAAAGCCCCTCCAAGCATAAAGGAAGAAGCGGTTGCCTTCTCAGCCTTGTTAAACCAGCGATAGATAAAATTATTCATAGCTGGAAAAATGGGGCCTTCCCCTAACCCAAACAAACCTCGAATAATTGCAAATGAAGTAAAATTCGAGCCACATGCAGTAAGAGCAGTAAAGATCGACCACCAAGTTATGGCCACAGTTGATGAAATTCGCTGCCCAAAGTACTCTGCCATCATCCCGCCCGGAATCTGCATTAGTGCATATCCTGTAAAAAATGCAGTCTGTAAAAAGCCCATATCAACCTTAGTAAAAGCAAATTCTTGCATAATTGTCGGCGTAGCGACAGACAGATTAACCCGATCCATATATGACATAAAAGTAATTAAAAATATGAGTACCGCCATATACCATCGAAAATTAGTTTTTTTCAAATATTCCACCTCTTTTAAAAATTGTTTGAACAGCCTCCAAAATAAATTATTAGCATTCACCTCCTGTATCAATGCAGCACATATATATGCCACAATTGTAAATCAATAGACATTCTGTACAATTCATATGTATCCCCATAATATACCACGTTATATTATTTACCATAAAAAACATGAAATCCTGCAAAATTATTATAATTTTACAGGATTTCTTTTTACAACACCTGTCTTTCCCTGGTTTTAACTTACACTACCCCCGACAATTGCTTTGAATCTTTCCTTTTAATGTTCTAATGATCACCAATACTACGGCAGAACTTTATTCTTCTTGCTTTCCTAGTACTTGTTATATTTTTCATCTTGCGTTATTCTATAATTATTATTTAACTATTTTGTACACTACAAATTAACACTCTCGTTACAAGGAGGAAACATCTATGTCCATAGAAATTCACCTGGGGTATGGGAACGAAGAAATCAAAGTCAATCTCCCAGAAAAACAAATTCTGCATGTCATCGAAGGTAACCATGTCGAACCGTTGACAGATATTCCTGCTGCTGTCAAAACAGCCCTTGCCAATCCCATCGGCAGTCCACCGATCAACCAAATCGTTAAAAAAGGTGATAACGTATGCATAATCGTCAGCGATATCACTCGCGCTTGGGTCCGTAACGACCTATTCCTGCCACCACTTCTCGACGAGCTCAATGCCTCCGGTGTGCCTGACAGCGACATTACCATCGTCGTTGCCCTCGGTGCGCATCGCCATCATACGCCGCAAGAAAACCTTGCCACTTATGGCCAAGAAGTGGTTAAGCGAATTACTATTGAGCAAAGTTATGCTCCGGAAACCGAAAATTTCGTAAAACTCGGTACCACTAGCCAAGGAGTAGACACCTGTGTTTACAAAACAGTTGCTCAGGCCGACAAAGTCATCCTAACTGGCGGCATTGTCTATCACCTGATGGCCGGGTTTGGCGGCGGTCGCAAGTCTATCATGCCTGGAGTCTCGGCCTATGCAAGCATTCAGGGCAACCATAGTTTCTGCCTGCATGATGTAGTTGGACAAGGCATTAGTCCTGACTGTATCTCCGGCAAGCTTAGTGGCAATACCATGCATGAGAACATAACAGAAATGGCAGCAATGGTTAAACCAGCCTTCTTGCTCAATGCAGTTTTAACATCTGAAGGAAAATTCGCTAAGTTTGTTGCTGGGCACTGGTATGATGCCTGGCTCGAAGGTTGCCATGCAGTGGAAAATATTTTTGGAGTACCTATCACTGCCAAGGCGGATCTCGTCATTGGCTCAGCAGGTGGTTTTCCCAAAGATATCAACCTATATCAGGGATCGAAAACCATAGATAACGCCTTTATGGCCACAAAAGACGGCGGCGTTATCATCTTACTGCTAGAGTGCCGCGACATCAAAGAACCACCAGATTTCAGTGGCTGGTTCGATTTTGAATCGTTGTATGAACGTGAGCTCGCACTACGCAAAGGGTTCACCGTCCCAGGATTTATCGCCCTCAAATGTGGCCTAATTGCCAAACAAGTATCTCTCATCATCGTTACCCTGCCACAAAACAAGGATTTTATCACCAAGGCCGGGATGATACCTGCCGCCTCGTTGGAGGAGGCTATAGCTATTGCCGAACAGAAGCTGGGGCGCAAAGATTACTCTATTACTGTGATGCCCCACGCGGCTAACACAGTACC
>JAGGAA010000356.1 GCA_017889675.1 Bacillota bacterium
ACTTCATTAATGCCCGTAATGCGGCGTTCATATCCTTCAAATGTAGTCACTATTCCTCATCTCCTCTCTATCTTACTCATGCCGGGGATCTATTACTTTCACTGCTTCATCATATCGTCCGTATTGACCTGTCGCACTCTGCAAAGCCTGGTTAGCCTCTATCCCTTTGGATATCATTTCCATCATTTTTCCAAGATGAACAAACTGATAGCCAATAATTTCATTGTTTTCATCAAGTGCAATTCGGGTAACATACCCTTCTGCCAATTCCAAGTATCTAGGCCCTTTATCCAAAGTACCATACATAGTTCCGATTTGACTGCGTAACCCTTTGCCCAGATCTTCCAAGCCTGCACCTATTGGCAACCCATCTTCAGAAAATGCTGTCTGTGTTCTACCATATGTAATTTGAAGGAATAACTCGCGCATAGCAGTATTGATAGCATCACAAACCAAATCGGTGTTTAATGCTTCTAAAATTGTTTTTCCCGGAAGTATTTCTGAAGCCATAGCCGCCGAGTGAGTCATCCCAGAGCATCCGATTGTTTCTATTAGAGCTTCTTGAATAATTCCCTCCTTAACATTCACAGTTAGTTTACAGGCTCCCTGTTGCGGCGCACACCAGCCAATACCATGGGTTAACCCGCTTATATCTTTGACCTCTCTTACCTTTGTCCATCGTCCTTCTTGCGGAATGGGAGCAACTCCATGATTAGGCCCCTTGGCTACAGTACACATTTCTAAAACTTCTTTTGAATAGTTCATCTTCTCTCTCCTCTCCAGCTAAAAATAAAGAAACTCCTACTAGTATATTAATTACTAGTAGGAGTCATCACCGCACACGGATTTAATGGCGAACTCCATCGCCTCTTATAATAGCTTTATTATAACAATGCTTGCCTTAAATAGTCAATTTAGTTTTTTTATATGTTGTGTTCATGTTCATACTCACACAACTAAGTTGCTTAATTATGAAACCCCCAATAGCGAGATGGCGACCTTTTCATTATTTTATTGAGCATCGATGCAACTGGCCCTTTAAAATTCGTAGTCTAGTGGCTCTATAATCACACCAGTAATTATGCTACCATTATTACAATCTTCTTTAGCATATCGCTTCAGATAGGAATCTGCTAGGGGGATTGTAATATTTCGTTTCATATCATTATCTGAATAATGTTGTTAACAAGGAGATGTCCAGTTTGTTAAAAGTCACAGAAGCCTGGAGGAAAGCATATCCCGAAGCAAATGTTGGTGTAATGGTTATAAATAATGTGTTTAACCCTGCACAATGTAAAGAATTAGATATTCATAAGCAAACCTTAATAGAGAATCTAGCTGCAAGGTTTTCAGATCGAAAAGAATTAAATGATCATAGTCCAATCAAGGCTTATACTGATTATTATAAACGGTACGGAAAGACGTATCATGTCAAGCAACAAATAGAATCAGTTATTTTCAAAGGTAAAAAAATCCCAAGTGTGGCTAGTCTGGTTGAAGCCATGTTTATGGCCGAACTAAAAAACTGTTTACTGACTGCGGGGCACGATTACAAAACACTAAAACTGCCTCTAACTCTGAATGTTGCAAAGGGTGATGAAAAATATATTCTAATTAATGGTCGTGAACAACAGTTAAAGCCAGGGGATATGCTTATTCAAGACTACGAGGGAATTATTTCTAGTATTATTCATGGACCTGATTTACGAACTCAAATAAAGCCCGACACACAAAAAGCCGTTTTTGTCATTTACGCACCTCCTGGTATTACCCAAAAGGAAATATCAGATCACTTATCTGATATTTCCTTTTACGTCGCGGTTGTCAGCGCAAACGCTGAAATTGAGTTGCAACAGATTTTCAGTTAATACGGCTTGTGCGGATATATCCCAGTTTCACACCAACCAGCCGTCCCCCGTGATTCTATTCAATTCCTGCTATTAAATAAACGTCCCGAAGGACGGCTGGTTAGTGCAAGGGTAAAAGAAAAACGCCCCGAAAGACGTTCAAATATATATACATATCAAAACTCTTCATTTATTACCCATTTCCCACCCACATAATCCTTATCATATACACTAAGAATAATCCGTACTGCTCTTTTCAGTATTCCATCTGATGTATTATCAATTATTTTACGCGGAATATTAGGCACTTTTACAAATCCTTTTAATTGCGGACATTCTAATAAGCCTTCAAACACATTATTGATATCTGTATCCATGTTACACCCGCCTCCTTATTCCATTTATTTACATCGTTCGGCGGAAAACAAATAATTCCTGCTATTAAATATATTAGGCGATGCAAAATATCACGCCGCTTATTTTTAATAATTGATAAGCCGCTAACCTCATCGCTAGCGGCTTATCAATTATTAAAACGATTCTACAATACAACATTATCATGGATTTTTCCGTATGTCTCTATCATCTTTTTCACATGTCAAATAGCCGGACAGACCATGTTCCAATATATATAAAGTACCATTTCTATCAACTCTCGAAAAAACACCCCCTGTCTTCACATTTCTTTTGGATTGTGTAAAACACTTTACATCTATAATAAGAAAATTAGTATAATATATTTTTTAACAACATAGTTGTGATCAGCAGAATTTAAAGGAGGAAAAAGAATAGTGAAAATACTTGGAGTTTCAGGTTCACCTATTTCCAACAGCAATACCGACCGCGCTGTCAAGGCAATACTGAATGCAACAGGATTAGAAGCAGAGTTTATCAAATTGAGCGATTATAAATTTTCTGGTTGCATGCACTGTCTGAAATGTACATACACGAATAAGTGCGCAATTACAGATGACGATGGTCCTATGCTAATTGAAAAAGCTAGAGAAGCGGATGCAATTGTGATAGGAGGATGGACGCCTTACTCATCATTGGATTCACGTACAAAGGCATTCATGGAGAGATGTTTTGCTAACCGGCATTTAAAGAACTATATGAAAGGTAAACCAGCTGTTTCCGTGGTTACACATGCAGCGCCAGAAGCAAATCTTGAGTTGCCGCAGGCGGCTTCTATGGGGCAAAATTCCATCATGTACTATAGATTATAAACCAGACTACTAATTTTCCTAAATGCCCCGATTCTGATATATCGTAATGCTTTCAGTAGACACGGTAATACGATGGCCATCAATATGAACCAGATGTTCTTTGCGTAATTCACCTAACACATTTGTCACCATAACTCGAGAGGCGTTGACAAGGCTGCCGATATCCTGATGTGTGAGATCCAGTGCTATGGTAAGTCCGGCACCGGTTCGTGTCCCGTAGCTCTCCGCCAATCTGCAAAGCACACCTAGCACCCTGCCTCTTACGTCATTAAAGGCGGTGTGGGACATGTGCTCAGTATACGTATTCATTTTTTTGCCCAGATATTGGACAATTTTGAGCGCCGTTTGGGGGTTGCTTAAGAGCTTGACAAAGAGTTCCTTAGTGCAACAGCATATAAATGTATCTTCCATAGCCACTGCATTCATGGTATGCACAGCGTTCTCGAAAAAAGTGACTTCGCCAAAAATGTCTTCAGATTTCAAGTAGTCGAGTGTAAATTCCTTACCCTCTTCTGATATCTTATATAGCTTCACCCTACCGGATTTAATGAGGTAGATCGAGTCTGCCTCCACTCCTTCAGTGAAAATCAGCTCATTTTTACGGTAGATTTTTTTTAGAGCGAGATCGCCAATCTGTTCTCGATCAGTGTGACTTAAAGCGGAAAAGATATCTAAATTTTTCATGCATCGCTCGGTCATAATCACTATCCTCCAATATGGCTATTTTGCACAACCCACCCACTTTTTCGGGGGAAATATCCTTCCATAGCTGTATTTATTTTTTTACAATTCCACTTAAATTACTTTTCTTCTGTTATTTCTGTAATTCTCCTTTTCTTATTGTTGAAAATGTTTGGAGTGAAATTTGCAACCTCAGTAGCAATCCCCTGTCTTTTTGTAGTATATCACAAGACAGAACCACCAGCCCCATGCCCCGAACCAAATCGACAGCCTTTGTGTGCTTAAGAAAACCGATATCGCATTCCTTTGGATTTGCACACATTAGATATCCAATCAATCGAATACAAGGTGAGGGCCTTTTACTTTTGGCATTGCCCCAAAAGTAACAAAAAGTCTAG
>JAGGAA010000107.1 GCA_017889675.1 Bacillota bacterium
ACTTAATGCCACTGAGGATATGGTGTTTGGTGGTCTGGATATGCAGTACGCTGTAGAATGTGGTGAACGTCGCTTTTTGCCTGGCATACTGGCCAGAGCTCATAACCATATTCTTTATATTGATGAAGTTAATTTGTTGCGCCATGACTTTTTGGGCAGTCTTTTAGATGCAGCTACGACTGGTGTGCACCGAGTGGAACGCGAAGGGATTTCCTGTGTGCATGAAGCCGCTTGTACCCTTATCGGTACCATGAATCCGGAGGAGGGAACCTTATCCCCCCAGATTCTTGACCGGTTTGGGCTATATGCTGCCGTCAGCCGGGAACAAAATGAGGTGGAACGGGCTGAAATCGTACGACGGATTTTGGCGTATGAAGCCCAGTCGGCAGAATTTTGTCAGCATTATGCGACTGAAACCGCAGCAATCAAACAGCAGGTGGCTGCTGCTAAAAGCCTGCTCCTTACTATTACTATTGCGGAACCCATGATGCTGCTTGCTGCGCAGATGTGTACCAAGGCACATTCGGCAGGCCATCGGGCTGAACTATTCTTATTAGAAGCCGCCCGATCAATTGCGGCGATTGCCGGGCGTACTTATCTACTGCCTGGTGATCTGGACGAAGCTGCTTGTTATGTACTGCCGCAGCGTATGCGTCAGGAAGAACAACCGCTGTCGCCTGAACCACCCGAGCAAGACCAGGACCAGGATCAGCCGCCTGATGAAACTTCTGATGACCAACCGGAAAATCAACCACTGCCGCCCCAGTCGGATTCGCTCTCAGAGCAGCAGGAAACGGAGGAACAGACAGACCCGCCGTCTGAACAGCCAGAAAGCGAAGGCAACGACCAGGAAAAAGTGGCAGATATTGATACAACTTTTCCTTTTGTCCATATGGAACTATCTTTGCCTCAGGATCGACAGGAACGCCGTGGCAGTGGCAAACGCAGTTTGACGCGCACCGATACTAAGCAGGGACGCTATGTCCGTTCCGGCATCCCGAATGGGCCGGTGACAGATTTGGCCTTTGATGCGACCTTACGGGCGGCAGCACCTTATCAAAAGTTCCGTGCCAGAAACAAATGCGCCATTGCCATTGAACACGAAGATTTGCGGCAAAAAATCCGGGAAAAGCGTATTGGCAGCACCTTCTTATTCGTAGTGGATGCCAGTGGCTCCATGGGGGCGCGGGAACGGATGAGGGCTGTCAAAGGGGCGGTATGTGCTATGCTGCAGGATGCGTATCAAAAGCGGGATCAGGTGGGATTGATTGCCTTTCGGCGGCAGACTGCCGAGGTGCTTTTGCCCATCACCCGCAGCGTAGATTTGGCGCAAAAATGTTTGCGTCATTTGCCGACAGGCGGTAAAACGCCGCTGGCAGAAGGGCTGAGAGCAGCCTTGAATTTGCTGGCATCCCGCCAGCAAAAAGAACAGGAAAGGAAGTCTGTACTGGTACTTGTTACCGATGGGCGGGCCAATACCGCCGCCGCAGGCGGTGACGGTATGGCTGATGCCCTGAAAATGGCCGGCAAGATAAACCTGGCAGGCGTACATAGTGTGGTTATTGATACCGAGAATGATTTTGTTAAGCTGGGTCTGGCCCGGGCGGTAGCCAGGGAGATGGGATCTACCTATTATAGTCTGCGTGATTTGTCAGAAAACAACATTATGCACATTGTTAAAAACTTACCGTAAACAAGGTGCAGCCTGAATATGGAAAGCGTGCTTGAGGGGGAGGCGGCTTTGGCTGTTGCCAGTCTACGGACTAATCTAAGTCATCTGGATACCATTGTAACCATTGCACCGCTACTTGGTCTTTTGGGAACCGTTGTTGGCATGATTGGCTCTTTCAGTGTCATGAATATCAAAGCTGGCCAGCCGCAGGCCATTACCGGCGGTGTCGGGGAAGCGCTCATTGCTACCGCCTCCGGCTTGTGTGTAGCCACTTTGGCCATGATTATATACAGTTATTTTAACCATCGTTTAGATCAGCTGATCACCAATATTGAGCAAACTTGTCTGCTCTTGCTCGGGCACATCAAACAGGAGAAACATCATGAAGTTGCGTAATCTGCGTTCAGAGCATCAGCCTAAGCTGATGATTATTCCGATGATTGATATTATCTTCTTTTTGTTGGTATTTTTTATTATGAGTACTCTTTACATGGTTGACCAGCAGACTATCCCTGTCAATTTGCCCCAGGCAGCTTCGGCGCAGAATGATAAACCGCGCAGTGTGGCGGTTACTGTTACCAAAGAGGGGCGGGTTTTATTTGACCAGGAAGATATCCCGATGGAAATGTTAAAAAAACGAGTGCAGCTGGAAATGAATAAGCAGAGCGACCTGGTTTTTATCCTGCGTTCTGATAAAACTGCCGAATACGGCAAAGTCGTGGCTGTTCTCGATGAATTGAAACTAGCGGGAGCCCACAGAGTGGCTATCGCTACTGAAAGGAAGGATAAGTAATGGAATTGGCGGCAGGTTTACGTTGGCGAAAAGCTATGGTTATTTCCCTGCTCGTGCACAGTATTGTATTAACCGGTGCCGGCTGGCTGGTTAATAAGGCTTTACTGCCTGTTGAGATGCCGCCGGAGACGCTGATTGAGCTGGAGTTAGCTAATGGGCCGGAAGGGAACTTCGACCGGCGGCGGTGGCGGTAGTTCTCAAGGAGGCCAGGGTTCCGGCGGCGGCAATGGTATGTCCGGGGGAGGTTCTGGCAGTGCCGGGGGCGTCATTCCACCTGGAATATTGTCACGTCGTGAACCTAATTATCCAGAGCAAGCACGTCAGGGAGGTGTTGAGGGCACAGTAGTGCTCAGAATTGAAATTTTGGAGAATGGTCATGCCGGTGAGGTGAGTATTGCTGAATCCAGCGGCTCAGAGCTTTTAGATGATGCTGCTGTGGACGCCGTTCAGCGCTGGCGTTTTGTTCCGGCTAAGGTGAGAGGAACAGGGCAAAGGATTGCCTGTCAAACTACCATGCCGGTAGTGTTTAAACTACGAGCGTAAACTTATGAATACAATTACAATTACAGTTGCTTTGTTTGGCACGACAATGTTTGCCTGCGTAAATGTTCCATCGACAATTTTGAGTGATTTTTCTCATATTCTTCGGGGACCCTTTGGTTTTTTGATTATTGGTGTATTTTTGTATATGTTAATGATTTCACTTGGGTGATGCATTAGTAGAACGCTTCTTGGCGGATGAAAGAAAGTATGAGGGAGAGAAACCATGAAAAAAAGCAGGAAAAGAAATTGGCAAAAAAAATTAGCAATACCTGTAGCCTTATGTTGTTTGGCGTGGCCGCTGCAGGTGGGAGCGGAAGAAGCGAAACAGGACTTTTCCTTTGATGAAGTAACTGTTACGGCTATGCGTTATGCCAGTAAAGACTTGGATACACCGGCAGATGTGTCGGTATATAACAACGAGCAGTTAAAGGCAACCGGGGCGTCTAATGTTATTGAAGCCTTAAAATATCAGGCAGGCCTTATTTACCATTCCATGGGACCGCAAGGCCAGTCCTGGGGCAATATGACTAGCAAAATTATCATCCGCGGTGTGGACAGCGGTACTTTGGTAATGGTCAATGGCGTGCCTGTTAATATGAACGGCTATTATAATCTGGAACAGATTCCGGTAGATACGGTGGAACGGGTAGAGGTTGTTAAAGGCGGCGGTTCAGTACTATATGGTACTGAAGCTTATGGCGGTGTTATTAATATTATTACTAAAAAACAGGTTGACAACACCATAACGGTATCCGGCGGCACTCACCAGCAAAATCATGCACTGTCTTTCCAGGCAGGCAAGTCTAGCTTCACCTATAATAACGGCAAAACAACAGAAAGAGATACCGTAACTGATGTTAAATCTAATAAAACATTAAGTGCCGATGGAAAATCAGTAGACTATCGAATTGCGTTTGGTGACAGTGAACAGAATAATTTTACCTGGAATTACAAGTTTAATGATAATTGGAATTTTAGCTATATGTATGGTGCTGATGATTATCATGTACTGTACCGACAGGATGGCAGCAATAAGCTGCTGCAGGATTCACATTATGATAATGACAAGCATATGGCTCAATTAGCGTATCAAAAAGACGGTTTGAGCAGCAAGATGTATTTTAATAAGCAGAATTTAGATTATACAACACTGGAAACGGCTCGTCCATCAATCCGGGCCTGGACGAACGCGGAAAATACCGTATTGGGATTAGATACACAAAAAATTTGGGAACTCGGCAAAGGAAAATTGTTGGCCGGATTTACATACCAGGATGAAGAATATGAGCAAACCCAGCAGGCGTTTACCGGTTCGGGGTCAAAGCGGAAATTGGCAGAGGTTAAAGCTACCGGTTCCATCAGCCGGGATCATTATGCGTTGTATAGCCAATGGGATATGCCGCTTAACGTTAAAACCCGGATGATTCTCAGTGCCAGAGAAGATATTGTAGATACCGATGACGAAAATTTTGATGCATTTTGCCCTCAATTCCAGACAGTAACCAAAATCAATGAACAAAGTTCTTGGTATACCAATATTGGAAAATCGTTTAAAATGCCGAATTTTACATCACTGTATTATACTTCAGGGACTTTTATCGGCAATCCGGATTTAAAGCCGGAGACAGGCATGAACTACGAAATTGGCTATAAAACAGAGCAGAAAGATAGCAATTGGAAGGTTGCTTTATTCAAGGTCGATATTGATGATAAGATTGAGTGGAAACCCTTAAGTGACAAGGTGACCCGGCAAGCGCAAAACCTGTATGGATTCCGCAATTCTGGGATAGAAGTCAGCTACGGCCGCAAATTAAGCGACAAATTTGCTTATACGCTTGGCGGCAGTTATGGTAATCCGGAATCACAAAGCAGCAGCAGTGATTCCTGGAAAAGAACATTGGGTCGGATACAATTGTCAGGCACCTTAAATTACAAATGCGGCCCGACAGCGGCTGCCCTAAGTACTACTTACCTAGCAGACCGCAGTGATGAAGGCGAAGATATTTCTCCGTTTTGCTCCATGGCCTTGCATGTTACCCAGGACTTGAGTAAAAAGTATACGCTGACCTTTGATGTGGAAAACCTGCTGGACCGCAAGGATGTCAGCAATAACAGCGCAACTTCTGCATATTATACCTTGCCGCGTTCATATAGATTGGGAGTTACCACCCGTTTCTAAAGAATGTTAGATAATTGGAATCTTCTTTGCTTTATTACGCAAAGAAGATTCCAATGGTGTTAGACCCTGCTAAACATTATTACTGCAAAGAGGTTTACAAGCATGATTCAGATAAGGAATTTGATTAAAAAATTTGGTGAGCGTTTTGCGGTTGACGGAATCTCACTGCATATCAAACAAGGAGAGATTTTTGGTTTGCTGGGACCGAACGGAGCAGGTAAAACGACCATGATCAGAATGTTGACCATGCTGACCCGGCCCACAGCCGGTATGCTAAGCATTAATGGCTGGCAGCTGCCGCAGGATGAACAAAAAGTCAAGCAAATACTGGGCATTGTACCTCAGCATTTTAATCTGGATGCAGATTTGACAGCCCGGGAAAATCTGGAGCTGCACGGTCGGCTGCAGCATATTCCCGGTGAGAAACGTACTAAACGTATTCTGGAACTCCTGGAATATGTCGAACTTTCCGAACGCGCCGATGATAAGGTGCAGAACCTTTCCGGCGGCATGAAACGGCGGTTGATGATTGCCAGAGCGCTCTTGCATGAACCACAGGTTTTGTTTCTGGATGAACCGACAGTCGGCCTTGACCCTCAGGTACGGCGGCGTCTGTGGGATTTAATCAGACGTATGGCAACTGATAAGCTGACAGTTATGCTGACAACCCATTACATTGAAGAAGCCGAGTTTTTGTGCGGGCGGGTAGCCATTTTGGAAAAGGGCAAATTGATTGCCCTGAATAGTCCGGCAGAATTGTGTCAGCGCCTAGGCGTGTATGTTGTGGAGTGGAATGTGGATGAAGGCCGTCAGACTAAGTTCTTTCACAGCCGGGAAGAAGCGGCTGCGTTTGCCGGGACATTGACCATGACAACCACCATCAGGCGTTCCAATTTGGAAGATGTTTTTGTTGAGCTAACCGGTAGAAAGGTGGTGGACTAATGCTAACAGATATTGCAACTGTATTTTGGCGGGATTGGGTTGTACTTCACAGACGGCTGGGAACCTTTATTCTTTCGCGGATGATTACGCCAATTTTGTACTTGGTGGCTTTTGGCTGGGGCGTGGGGCGGAGTGTACAGGTGAGTCAGGGCAATTATCTGGATTATATTGTTCCAGGCATTCTTGCTCTTAACTCTATGAATATTAGCTTTAACTCAGTAGCATCGCCGCTCAATATGAGCCGGTTATACCACAAAACACTGGAAGAATATTTGGTTGCTCCGATTAGTTCGCTATCATTTATTATTGGCAAGGTATTGGCAGGAACCTTGCGCGGCATGATTTCGTCAGTAATTATTATTCTTTTGGCCTATGTATTTGGTGCTAAATTTCAGATGACCCTATTCTTTTGGCTTGTTATTATCTTAAATTGTCTCGTCTTTTCAAGCTTAGGCTTTGTGGCGGCTATGCTCATTCCGTCTCATGAAGAAATGGGGAATTTTAGCACATATGTGTTGCTGCCAATGTCATTTTTATGTGCTACCTTTTTCAGCATTGACAAATTACCGGCCCTTGTCCGGTGGGTACTGGAGCTCTTACCGCTGACTCATGCCAGCCATGCACTTAGGGCTATCGGCAGCGGTGGCGAGGCGGCAGGTCTGTCTTGGCTAATAATGCTGGTATATATTGTGGTACTGCTAGGCATTAGCGTCTGGACAATGGAGAAAGTGCGCGAGTAAGAGGAAGTGATGAGAAACATGTTGGAAAAACATCAGGACTCGGTCTATGCCGTACAATTAACAGAGCTAACTAAGGTATATGATGGACGGAAAATTGTCGATAATTTATCACTGATAATACCGGCAGGGGAAATATTCGGCCTGCTTGGTCCTAATGGCGCTGGCAAGACAACGGTAATGAAGATGATTGCTGGTCTGACACAACCGTCAAAGGGGTCTGTTCAAATTTTTGGCATTAATAGGGATGATCAACCAACAGCGATTAAAAAGTTAGTCGGGTTAGTGCCACAGGATAACAATCTGGAACGGGATTTGACAGTAGAGGAAGTATTGTTGATCTATGGCAGGCTGTTTGGCGTAGATCAGGTGAAACATCGAGTCGCGGAAGTCTTGGAAGAATTCAATTTAGAGCAAAGCAGGTATAAGCAGGTTGGTGTGCTGTCAGGGGGATTAGCACGCCGGGCACTGATTGCCAGGGCTTTGCTGCCAGATCCTAAGCTCCTACTGTTGGATGAACCAACAGTAGGATTAGATCCTGATGTCCGTCAAGATCTCTGGACTATTGTGCGCCATTTAACCGACCAAGGTAAAAGCATAGTGTTAACAACCCATTACATGGAAGAAGCCGAACAGCTTTGTCAGCAAGTCGCCATGCTGCGGGCCGGACGACTGGCACTACTGGATACGCCGGCAGGTATTAAACAGCAAGTAGGCAAGACCGGCCAGGCATTGGGGGCGCTAGAGTCTATGTTTATTAAACTAGTTAGGGAAGGCGATGCCTAATGGGGTGGTATGCCGTATATCGACGCGAAATGCTTGTATTATGGAAGCAAATCGGCAGAATGGGCTATGTATTTTCTTCCATAATATTTCCGTTTATCTATCTGTTTTCCTTTGGTCTGGGCTTAGGTGACAGAGTAAATGTGGATGGTGGTTATTTACCGTTTTTAGCTAAGGGAATTATGGGTGTTACCGTTATGTTAAACGCTTTTCAACAGACGGCAGGGTCAGTAAGTGTAGGACGGTTATATTTTCATGATTTTCGCAGTGTTGTCTTAAGTCCGATAGCGGCGTGGGAGGTGGTGCTGGGACTAGTACTAGCAGGTGTAATGCGGGGGATAATCTTTGGCAGCCTGGTGTTTGCCATTGCCTGGGGGGCCTTTGATGTAGGGGGACTAAATTCCCTGGCAGTTGCTGGTCTGTTGCTCGGTTCTTGTTGTTTTGCTGCGCTAGGTGTAGCTGTAGGGATGCTGGTCAACAATCCAACTGATGTTTCCATGATTAATAACTTTTTTATTACACCGATGACGTTTTTTGGCGGTTCGTTTTTCCCGCTGCAGAACCTGCCGCATTGGATAGCTGTAATAGCTCAATTATCGCCCATCGGGACGCTTAATACCCTATTGCGGTCCAATGTCTGGGACAGTGGGGCAATGTGGGCGGCAGGCACGCTTATTGTATTAACAGTTTGCTTTTTTAGCTGGAGTGCCTGGCTATACAGTCGGTACAGTGAGTAGAACTGCTGCAGCTATCATTAACGCTATGTTATATATGTTATCAAACACACGCTAAGATCGAAAAGAAGACTTTTTTCAACGAGGAGCGATATTTGGATGAAAAGGAAAGCTAAACAAATGAATTTGAGTAAAGCCGTTCTCATGACGATGCTTGTTACTGGTTCTGTCCTGTGTGATGTGGTGAGCGTATCGGCTGCTGAAGATCCAACACTGGATTTTACATTGGATCAAATGATTGTGACAGCACAGAGGTACGAAAAAAAAGATGTAGATGTTGCTGCATCGACTGATATTTATACAACAGAAGATTTACAACATACTGGCGCTGCAAATCTGTATGAAGCATTAAAATATACGACTGGTATAGAAGTTCAGGGCTATGGAACAGCAGGGGCTTCTATGGGAAATATGACGAGTAAATTAGTAATTCGAGGCGTGGGAAATGGAACTCTTGTGTTGGTTAATGGCACGCCGATTAATATACGGGGAACTTATGATTTAAGTGATATTCCAGTAGAAAATGTTGAGAGAGTAGAAGTAATTCGTGGTGGTGGTTCTGTTCTTTATGGCAGTGAAGCAACTGGTGGCGTTATTAATATTATTACGAAAAAAGAAAGAGAGAATTATGTCAAGTCATCTTTTGGTAATTTTAATCAGCAAGATCACAGCGTAAGCTTGCAAGCAGGAAAATTAGGAGTGGGATATCAATATTCCAAATGGGGAACAAGAGAGCATGTTGCCAGTGATGGAAAAAAATGGCGGGGGCCAGAGAATAATAATGTTAGTTTAAATTACCAGTTTGATGATAATCTAAGTTTATCCTATAGTCGAGTAGATTCTCAATATCACTATATTACGGAAAAGGTTGACACTAAACAAGATGTTGAACGTAATAATGCCCAATTAAATTACTCAGAAGACCATATGAAAGCAACTTTATATTATGTTGATCGGACAAGAATGAAAAATGCCTTGACCTTAAAATCCGGAAAAATAAGTAAAGATGAAGAAAAAAATCATAACCTGGGGTTTGATTTACAAAAGGACTGGAATATTAGGGACGCTAAATTATTATTTGGTGCTTCCTATCAAGATGAAGAATATACACCTGATGGTGGAAGCGAACAATCCAGAAATAATTTTTCAACCTATGCGCAATATGAAAAGCCACTTAATAATCTGAACACAGTTATTTTAAGTGCCCGTGAATCATGGACAACAAGCGCTCCTAATGATTATAATAATACAAATTTTAGTGGACAGGGACAATTCATCCATAAATTAGGAAAAGAAGAAAATTTGTATTTGAACATTGGACAATCCTACAAAATGCCGTATTTGCATCAGATTTATAGCATGAAAGAGGGCGCCAATTTAAAGCCACAAACAGGGATGCACTATGAGATAGGCTGGAAGAAGAATACGGATAATCATCGCTGGCGAGTTGCGTTATTTAATTATTCTATCAAAGATAATATTACAGCAGAATGGGATTCTTCAAAAGACGACTTTACCTATGACAATGAGGACCTGA
>JAGGAA010000357.1 GCA_017889675.1 Bacillota bacterium
CTTCCATAACAGCTAGTACCTCTTCCAACGCAGCATTACCTGCACGCTCACCGATACCAGCGGCAGTTACACTGGCAAACAGTGCCCCACTTTGTAAGGCGGTTACCGTATTGGCGGTAGCCAATCCAAAATCGTTATGAGCGTGAAATTCTATCGGCAGTGAACAACGGATAGCCAAATCGCTCATTATTTTCCGGGTACTAAACGGGTCTAACAATCCAACCGTATCTGCATAACGAATGCGTACGGCCCCTAGACGTTCACTCAATTCAGCCAATTCCAAGAACTGATCGGGATGGGCCCTTGAGGCATCTTCGGCCCCCACCGATACACAACAGCCTTGACTCTGAGCTAAATAAACAGCACGGGTAAGTTGATCAAACACCCACTTTCGGCTTTGCTTTAGCTTACGATAAATATGCAAATCAGATACAGGTACAGATATATGCAAAAACTCAAAACCACAGGCAACAGAAGCTTCAATATCTTGGCGGCAGGCACGATTCCAGGAAAAGGCAACCGCTTTCAACCCAGCGTCCAGAATGAGCCGCATGGCTTCAGCCTCTTCCTGCCCCATAACCGGGGTACCTGCCTCTATCCAAGTAATACCGGCGTTATCCAGTGCAATCGCAATTCCCAGCTTTTCCATAGCAGAGAATACAATCCCGGCCGCTTGTTCCCCATCCCGTGACAGATATAAGCTCCGGAGTTCATCATCGCTTAGGGCTGTTTTTTTCCGAACAGCTAATGCCCGTACTCCAGCCAGCAAATTCTTACTCTCCTCTTCTTCCAGTTTAATACCCCATGCCGCAAATTTTGTTCGAAGTGCCGCCGTACCTGAATGCTTGCCAACAATAAGCTGTCTGCGTAGTCCTACCAGTTCAGGGGCAAACGGCTCATAGAGCTCCGGAGCTTTAGTAACGCCGTCAACATGTAAACCTGATTCATGCGCAAAAATAGCCGGGCCAATAACAGCTTTGTCTGCCGGAACCGTCAGCTCCAACATAGAGAATATCTGCCAGCAGCCAATTGCAAGCTTAGGGGGCAACATAGTATTGATCCCCAAAAATTGCCTGGCCGCTATAAGCACTTCTTCCCAGGGAGTATAACCATCAATCCCGCCCACCGATGCCAACACTTGTGTAGCACCAGCCTTCAGCGCTGCCAGAGTATTGGCGGTTGCCAAGCCATAGGCATTACTAGCTGAAATGCCTATGGGGCACGCCAAACTACTTTTCAGGAGAGTTATTTGGTCAAAGAGCGCGAACAGATTTCCCTTGCGTCGTTGGTATATAACACCAACAACCGGGTATTGCTTAAGGTTAGCTATAATGCCGGACAATTCGGTTGCCGTAAGACCTTCTAGCCCTTCCAACAACAAAGTTACCGCCAAACCGCGCACGCCAGCCTCCTGCATAACTTCCTTTAGTCTGACGCCAAAATCCACTTGTTTGGCATCACAAACCAAGATCATTTGCGTTATGCCTGCCTGCTCGGCCAGTGACAATTTACAGCCTGCGAAATCAAGCAACCCATAAAGTGTAATCTTGTTTTGCACTTCAGCCAACTCCGGACGATCACATTGCCATTCAGCAAGGTGAATAACGGCCTGTTGTATCCCTAAACTCACTAGTATACCGGCAAAATCCACGAGTTTTTGCGCAGCATACTGTTGCCTGACAGCTATATTCAGAGTCTGATCCAACCACATAAGTTTGTTCATATTGATCACCCGCAACGTTGTTTGCTTATCATCAGTTTGACACCGTTTGCTGAGCGTTCAGCCTTACAGTCAAGGCGTCCACTTGCCCATTCGGCCTCCAGCCAAGGCGGGATATGACTGCATAGAACCTCCACCTGGTAATAACTTTTTGCTAAAAGTGGTTGCAATACTTGTTTCGAGGTTAAACCACTGCCGCTTTGCTGAATATCCTTGAGAGATACCTGAAAGCAGCCCGGTCCAGTCTCAACAATAGCTGGAACTGTGGATTTTACTGGCTCGCCCCCGCGGGAGGCTAACTCTTCCTGCACCAAAATGTATTCTAAAAAATCCGCGGGACGACCACCAAACTCCCAAATACTAAACCCGTGCTGTTCCAACTCTTTGTATAACAAACCAACTACTGCTTGCGCAACAAATACCCGACATTGCCCTAACCATTGAATCATGTCTGCCAGTTGCCGCCGCACTCCAGCCATACCGCTTGCGCGGTCAAGTTGAAAAGGCATAGCAATATTCCACAGACATAATGCCCCGCTTTAATAAACGTTTTTGTGCCTGATAACCGATCCGCATGGTCAATACAGCGTCACAATCGCTCAATGCCGCAATTATAGCCTCTCGACGTTTATCTTCGCTATCGCAGCCCTCGTTACCAGTACAATATTTTTCTAAACTGCGGGTTTCCACTAATTGATACCGGCTATTATTTACTTGATAAATATCAAATTCTTCGGCCTGACCAAAGTGCAAATCAACCAGTTTGCCTGATTGGGTAGTAACCGCCACTTTGTAATGACCGACAAACGGCACTGGCTTACGCTCAACTGGTTCAACCGGAGTGGCCGCGGCGCAGCCTCTAAACTCGCTATTACGGTCTTGGCCCAAAAGACCAATCGCATCTGCTCGGCATTGGCGACAATGAGTCATCTGTTTCAGTTCACTCTTACAAGCCATCCTCATCTCCGTGACATCATGCATATTGGTTTGCGGCAACCCGGAAAATACACTACCTTGCGTGGGAAGGAATGGCATAATATTGGTTAGGGTAGCACCCAATTGTTTGACCTTTTTAACTACAGTAGGTATATGCCAGTCATTAACCATTTTAATCATTACAATGTTTACCTTAACAACAACACCATGACCAGCTAAATACAGTATGCCTTCCTGTTGGTTGTTCATGAGAATTGCTGCGCCTTCTGCCCCGACATAACGAGTACCTTCATAATTGACAGCACCATAGATCTGTGCGCCAACCTCCGGATCAGTACAGTTAACAGTTACTGTGACATGGCGCACACCAAGCTTGACTATTTCTGGAGCGTATTTCGGCAATAGTAACCCATTAGTTGACAAACAAAACATCATATTGGGATCTGCTTTTTTTATAAGCTCAATAGTCTCACGGGTTTCGTCCCAATCAGCCAGAGCATCCCCCGGACCGGCAATTCCAACCACACTGAGATTGGGGATGGCGGCTTTTACCTTTTCAAATTTTGCAAGTGCCTCTGCAGGTGACAATACTTCACTTGTTACCCCGGGGCGGCTTTCGTTGACACAATCAAACTTGCGGCTGCAATAGTTGCAACTGATATTGCACCTTGGTGCTACCGGCAGATGCATGCGCGCATATTGATGCTGGGCTTGACTGGAAAAGCAAGGATGTTTATCGGTAAGCACGCTCGCCATAGAGCGGCCACCTCCTTTCTTCTAGTGGGAATTACGATGATTTACTATAATATTTCTGGTACATATCCTGGCGATAATGTTGGTGTTTTTCGGTTAGAAGGGTGTTGGTAATCCTATCTAGCAAGTTCATAGTGCCGGTATAACCTACTGACAACAGCCTCTGTCCACCCACTCGGTCATGAATAGGGAACCCTAATCGCACTAGGGGAATATGATCTCTTTCTGTAAGAAAACGCCCGTCTGAATGACCAATAGCAATATTAGCCCCACCAGCCTTGACTTGCTGCCTAACTAAATCAAAGTCAGGTTCTGATAATACAACGGTTTCGGCTGACATTTCGGATTTTGGTAAAAGTCGCGACAAATTGCCGCTTTTATCCCCAGTCACCACTACTGGGCGAATACCGTTTTCCAGGCAGAGCTGCGTTACAGCATAGACGAGTTCAGGATCACCAAAAATGGCGCTGCGTCCGGCGAAATTATATTTGTGGGAATCAATCATGGCATCAATCAGCCGTCCCCGCTCGTTCTCAATGTCTGCAGGGCGTTTCCTACCGCTAATACTTTCTAGCACACCCATAAAGGCATCCGTATTTTGAATACCAATAGGTATAGGTACAGAATATAGTGGTACCCCAAAGGTATCTTTAAGATATTT
>JAGGAA010000108.1 GCA_017889675.1 Bacillota bacterium
TAAACTTACAATTTTTTCCCACGCTGAAGTTAGCAATTGTCGCAGTTGCTGGACACAAGCCTGATACTGAACTTCGCTACCACCAAACGGATCGGTAACGTTACCTGTTTGACCGGCAAATTCAGCTAGGGTGAATGCTTTTTCCACCATAGCTGGTGCCATCGCCACAATCGCCTGTCTATGCGCGGTTGTCATGGTAAGTACCAAATCTGCAGCCGTCAATTGTGCCAAATCAAGTTGCACCGAACAATGCCTGTCCAAACTAAGACCAGAGTGACGCATAACAGTCTGGGCCTGGGGTGAGGCGGGCTCTCGCCAAGCGGCAATACCTGCCGAGGCCACAACAATTTTATCTGACAACCCCGCTTGTACGATCATATCATCAAGCAAAGCGGCCGCCATGGGGCTACGGCAGGTATTGCCGGTACATACGAATAGCACCTTAAACATCTTTGTTCACTCCCTCCTATTTTGTACCAGGAAAAATTTTCTCATACCTGCGGACAGTATCATCCTCAGATTGTTGTCCATAGGATATGTATTGCTAACAACACTAACACACTGCCACCCATCAGTTCAGCCCGTCCGCCAATATACCGACCTAGCTTACGACCTAATCCCAGGCCAAGCAGCCCAATACCAAAGATCACCGTCCCCAAAACCAAGCTCAATTGGAATAAATTTACATCAATCATAAAGTTTTGCACGCTGGCCACTGGCCAATTGATGTGGTAAGCCCCTACGTGTTCTACAATGCTCCCCAACCAATGGCCAATATGATATCCAATTAGAATCATAATTATATGAAATACAGCAAATACAATGGCTGATTGAAGGATCACTAAACGTCGTACCTTGTTCATACCAATAGGCACAGCCACTGAAAACAAATCTGTTCCCAATGCGGCACTCAGAACAAACAGTTCAAACAAGCTCATATTCCCACCTCCGCTGGTAATGTATATGTAGCAACAGGAGGCAATATGAAGCATTCATCCATTCTAAGCGCGGATAATGCGATACCCAGCTGCCTTTCGTAATCGATTCATGACCGCAAGCCCCAACCCCTGATCGCTGATACCTTCAGCATAAATGACATCCACAGCCTTATCGTCAAAACTTCTAAGAGCGGTATAGAGGTTGGCTGCAATAGCAGCCGCATCGGCACGCGACCCGTAAACATATGTGATGGCCTGAGGCGGTAAACTGCCTGCTAATTCAGTAGATACAATAGTCCCCACTGTTTTCCCGGACGCTAGCATTTGTTCCAGCTCGCGTTTTAGCAGCACAGCCGCAATAGCCGGTTTGGCCTCTACTAAAAATAGCGGCGCCAAAGGCGCGTAATGCGTATATTTCATGCCAGGCGATTTAGGTATCGCCTGCGCACCAGCCAGCGTCGGATCAATTTCAACTTCTCCTAACACTTCAACCAGCATGTCATACGTAATCCCCCCTGGTCGCAGCAATGTCGGCACCGGGGTAGTACAGTCAACCACCGTTGATTCTACACCAATTGCACAGGGCCCGGCATCAATCACAGCGGCAATTTTACTATCCAGATCTGCCAGCACAGCTTGCGCCGTCGTCGGGCTTGGTCTTCCCGAAGTATTGGCACTGGGCGCCGCCACCGGCACACCAGCTAGACGGATTAACTCCCTGGCCACCAGTGACGACGGCAATCGAATGGCCACCGTATCCAGACCGCCAGTCACAGCATCTGGCACCAATGGCCGACGCTCCACCACCACCGTGAGTGGCCCTGGCCAGTAGCGTTCCACCAATGCCAGGGCATTTGCCGGCACAGATGCTGCTAAAGTATATAGTTTATCAACAGCATCAATATGTAGAATAAGCGGATTATCTGAAGGTCGTCCCTTGGCCTCATAAATAGCTTTTACTGCCTGCACGTCCAGCCCGTTAGCACCAAGACCATATACTGTTTCTGTAGGAAACGCCACCAGTTGACCCTGACGTAGCATCGCGGCTGTCTCTGCCAAAATAGCTATATCTGGGTTAAGCGGGTCTATCTTATAATAGTTAGTATGCACTTTAATCATCTCCACGACAAAGTCAAGAAGCCAGTTCATTCTATGTACAGCGCTTTACATTCTTATAGGCGCCTGCAAGTTTTGTTAAAGCATTAAACGAAAAATTACAACACGTTCGATACCAGCATAATCGTTAATAATAGCTTCCAGTTTCAGCCTACTGTCAGTATCAGCCAGTGCGGCTACCGGCCCGGCTTGGTTAATTCCGACCTCTACCGCAATAAACCCTGCTGGTTTAAGGTAGTTTGCTCCCTGCGCCACAATCCGGCGATAAAAGTCAAGACCATCAGACCCGCCAGCCAGCGCCAACCGCGGTTCTTGACGTACCTCAGGACTTAAACCACAGATGTCATTGTCTGGAATGTACGGCGGGTTAGATACTATTGCATCAAATTTTTCACCTGCCAGCGGCTGCAACATATCACCCTTAAAAAATGTCAGACGTTCGCCAACCCCTTGTCTGTCAGCATTTTCCCCGGCAACCGCCAATGCTTCTGGCGAAATATCAACCGCCATACCTACCGCAGTAACTAGTTTTACTAGTAGACTGACAATGATAGCACCACTGCCTGTACCCAAATCTGCAATAGCTGGCGCTTCAATACCATCCAGGCGTTCAAGTGCGGCTTCCACCAAAATTTCGGTATCAGGGCGGGGAATAAGTACTGCTGGATTAACCATAAAATCCAGCCCCATAAACTCTTTGTAGCCGTTAATATAAGCTACCGGCGCATACATAACCCGGCGCTTGACAGCCTGCCGATAAGCAGCCAGTTCTTCAGGCGTTAATGGCTGGTCAAAATTTGTATATAAATACAGCCTATCCTTACCCAGTATATGGGAAAGCAGTACTTCGGCATCCAGGCGGGGATTATCAATCCCCTTGGAGCCGAAGTACTGCCTAGTCCATTGTACAATTGAAGATATGGTCCATTGTTCTGTCATTATTCAACCTCTTGCAATTTCTCACTCTGTCCAGCCGTTACCAACGCAGAGATTAGTTCATCTAAATCACCGTTTAGAACAAAGTCCAGTTTATGCAGTGTCAGGCCGATACGATGATCGGTAACGCGTCCCTGCGGAAAATTATAGGTTCGAATCCGCTCACTGCGATCACCGGTACCTACCTGGCTTTTGCGATTTTCCGCCATCTCGGCAGCTTGTTCGGACTGCGCCATTTCCAATACTCTGGCCCGCAGCACCCGCATGGCCTTATCCTTATTTTTGAGCTGCGATTTTTCATCCTGGCATGTTACCATAACCCCGGTCGGCAAGTGAATAATACGTACAGCCGATTCGGTTTTGTTAACATGCTGACCGCCAGCGCCACTGGCACAATAGGTGTCAATACGAAGGTCATTGGGATTAATTTCAATATCTACATCTTCGGCTTCAGGCAACACCGCTACTGTCACGGTGGAGGTATGAATCCGACCGCTTGACTCGGTGGTCGGTACCCGCTGCACTCGATGTACACCACTTTCATATTTGAGCTTAGAATACGCCCCATCGCCTTGAATAGAAAATACCACTTCCTTGAAGCCGCCTAGATCGGGCGCATTTGCATCAAGCATCTCCGTCCGCCATCCTTGATTTTCGGCATAACGGGTATACATGCGGAATAAATCACCGGCAAATAGTGCAGCCTCATCACCACCAGCACCGCCCCGGATTTCAACAATAACATTCTTGTCATCATAAGGGTCTTTGGGCAGAAGCAAAATTCGCAATGCTTCCTCCAACCCCCCGATTTTATTGTGTGCCTCGCTATACTCGGCTTCCACCAGCTCGCGAAAATCAGCATCCAGCTTATCTTTGAGCATTTCACGGGCATCGGCAACAGTCTGCAGCGTTTTCTTGTATTCCCGAAACTTTTCCACAATCAAAGTCATTTTACTATGAGCCTTAGTCAACTTCTGCCATTCGCCCATATCAGCCATGACCGCCGGATCGCTGATCCGCCCTTCCAGCTCGAGAAATTTATCTTCCAGTGCCTGTAATTTACCCAGCATTTATTTTCACCTCTATCTCTTGGTCAGGCCGCACAGCATGTAAGGCGGCGATAGCTACTTCAATCTGATCGTCACTAGGCTCACGGGTAGTCAGTTGCTGCAGCCACAGACCGGGCGTAATGGCGCAAGCAACCCAGCGGGCTTTACTCCGTCCGGCAAACCGGATAATCTCATAGGCAATGCCAGCCACTACTGGCAACAAAACCACCCGGGACAAAATCCGGAGCCATAGGTCCGGCCACCCCAAAAAGGCAAACATAATAATACTTACTACCATGACAATAAGCAAAAAGTTAGTGCCACAGCGGGGATGCAGCCGACTATGTTTTCTGATATTCTCGACTGTCAGCTCCTCTTCGGCCTCATACGTATGAATGGTTTTATGCTCAGCGCCGTGATACTGAAATACTCGCTGAATATCTTTCATGAGTGATATTCCCCAAATATACAGAAAGAAAATGGCCAATCGCAAAATCCCTTCAAAGGTATTAAGCAACCGCGAATCAGTGACTGCACTATGAATATATTTAGCAGCGAAGGTTGGAATAATTACAAACAGCAAAATAGCCAATCCCATCGAGAACACCATGGTTATGGCAATTTCTTTGGTAGATAAAGTCTCTTCTTCCTCACCGGCCGCTTGCGCGGAAAACGACAAGGCTTTTAGTCCATAAATCAACGATTCGGCTAACGCAACAACCCCACGGATCATTGGTTTTTTTAAAATAGGATAACGGTCAGTAATTGAAGTCAACCGTTCCTTTTGAATTGTAATATTGCCGGACGGTTCGCGAACGGCAGTAGCGATAAATTCCGGACCACGCATCATGACACCTTCAATAACAGCTTGGCCGCCAACAAAAGGTTTTTTTTGACTCATGCTGCCCGCCCTCCTTCTATCAAAACTTCTACGAAATATTCGTCTGTGTTCACATATAAGTACAGCAGAGCATTCCTGCTCTGCTGCCCAAATGTTGTTCAATTAGCCAAGCGGCAATTACTCTTGGGTATTGCTGCCAAAACGTTTGTTGAATCTTTCTACACGGCCGCCTGCTGCTATTTGGCGCTGTTGACCAGTATAGAACGGGTGGCATTTGGAGCATACATCTACACGCAGTTCTTTTTTAACCGAACCGGTAACAAATGTATTGCCACAGCCGCAGACAACTTTGGCTTCACTGAATTGGGGATGAATCTTTTCTTGCATATCTTGCACCTCACTTTATAGAGCCATTTAAATTAAATTTATGCGTAGTAATTATAGCATATCGAATTACGCTGCGCAAGCTGTCTCACGGCAACTTTGCTAATATCCTTACAAATATCTCGGTCAACTCTGGCTGGGCTTTAATACAGTATTAAAGCCCAGCCATCAGGCTATAGCCCAAATATAGGGCGGCTCCCCAAATAAATATCGCTGAAAATTTGCCCAGCAACCCCAGTAACCTGCCTGAGCTATCTAAGTTTCCCAGCAACCGCCCAGCAAAGGCTAAGGAGAAAAACCACAGCCAGGACACCAGAATGCAAGCAGCTGTAAACAACAGCTTGCTGCTATCTGCATACTGCAAGGAGCTGGTACCAATGACCCCGATGGTATCCAAAATAGCATGAGGGTTTAGCAATGATACTGAGGCAGCAAACATGATCTGTTTACTCGGAGGCAAGCCTGTTCCCTCAGCTGTTTGGCTATCTTCAGCCTTGCTTTGCCAAGCGACCCACCCCATATAAGCCAAAAAGACAAAGCCGCCAGCCAACAGCGCTGTCTTTAGCCAGGAAAAGCTTAGTATAACTAGCGATACCCCCAGCACGGCCGCCAGAATAAGCACCGTATCACAAAGTCCGGCAGTCACTACCGCAGGCATGGCCTGCCACAAATTGGCCTGTACTGCCCCTTGATTAAAAACAAACAAATTTTGCACACCTAACGGTAAAATAAGCCCAAACGCTAAAATAATGCCATGAATAAATGCTTCCATACTTATGTTCTCTTTTCTCCTCCCCTGACCCCATATACTTCTGGCTTGCGATGCCGCAGCAACGGCAATTCTTCCCGCACTCTGTCCAGCGTCCTAAAATTGATTTGGCTGGTAATCACAGTTTCTTCTTCATCGGCAATCTTCAATACTCTAGCCCAAGGGTCAACAATAATCGAATGACCGTAGGCCTTATATTCAGCCGCCGCATTTAATGCCGGCGCTGCCCCAATTACATATACCTGATTATCAATAGCCCGGGCCCGCATTAATAACTCCCAATGGGCCGGCCCGGTTACCGAGCCAAAGGCTCCTGGATAAACTAAGATTTT
>JAGGAA010000109.1 GCA_017889675.1 Bacillota bacterium
AAGAATTTGCGTCAAATATTTGACAAACTGCCGCATGCAATTTTTGTGACTGACAAAGATGGTAATGTATTGCTTTCTAACTCTACAACGGCGCTGACTTTGGACATGTCTTTGGATCGCTTGCTAAAATCGAATATAAATGACTTGGTGAAAAAAGGTTTTTACAGTAAATCTTTTGCTGCGGAAGCAGCGGAAAAAAAGTGTGTTAGGAGCGGAGTGTTAACAACCAAGCTTGATTTTACACAGTATTCGAGCAGTACACCAATATTAGATGATAATGGAGAAGTAATCTTAGTTGTAACGTATGGTAGACCTCACAATAAGTATGAAACCTGCATTAGTCATGAAGAGAAGGAACAAGTTAGCCGACGCAAACGCGAAATGGAGTATTTAAGAAGTTATGTTCTGGATACTGAAACCATTGTGGCCGAAAATAAGAAAATGAAGCAAGTATTGTTGAAGGCTCATAATGTTGCGCAGGTAGACAGTACGGTGTTATTAACTGGCGAATCCGGAACAGGAAAAGAAATATTAGCTAAATATATACATCGTCACAGCAAGAGATCCGAGGAGGCATTTATTGCAATAAATTGCGCTAATTTACCAGAGCATCTTGTCGAATCAGAATTGTTTGGTTATGAAAGAGGCGCTTTTACTGGAGCGAATACCGAAGGAAAAGTAGGATTATTTGAAGCCGCACACCATGGCACATTATTCTTAGATGAAATTGCGGAACTTCCATTTACACTTCAGGCAAAATTGCTGAGAGTGCTTGAAACTTGTGAAGTTCGGCGTCTAGGAAGCAATGTCGACCGGAAAATGGATTTTAGACTTATCGCAGCAACGAATAAAAACTTAAAAAAGATGGTAGAGGAAGGCTTATTCCGGAGCGATTTGTATTATCGGCTCAACGTAATACCTATTATGATACCTCCATTGCGAGAAAGGCCGGAAGATATTGTAGTATTAGCTTTGCGGTTTTTAGAAAGCTTTAATAAGAAATACGGTCTGGATGTTGAGTTTGACTCTGAGACATTTGAAGAATTACAAAGTTATAAATGGCCGGGAAATGTACGGGAATTAAAAAGTGTTGTAGAACGGAACGTAATTAGTAGTCTGCAGGATAGCCAAGCAGACAGTTTAGCCTTTGATATACTTGCCCAGGGGAATGAGTATCAGTACAATATTTTCAACCTTTTGGGGTTGAACGGAACCTTACGGGAAGTTTTAAAATCGGTCGAAATTAAATATATCAATCACGTACTTAAGGAGAATAATGGAAAAATCGGAGAAACCGCCCAAAGATTAGGTATTTATCGGACAGTTCTTTATCGAAAATTAAAAGAATTTCAAAAGCAGAATGATGTGGACAATTGATAATATAGTAACTGGATGCTCATAAAGAGACATCCAGTTTTTATTATTGATATAGGTAAATTCAAAACCGTCAATGTATCTTTTTAGGTACATTGACGGTTTTGAATTTACTGAAGATTGAATGAAATGGTACATGCAGCAAGTGCAGAATGGAGGAAAAAATGGCTATAGAGCCTGCTATTGCTGATTTTTATGAATTAATAAATTATTGGCACAAAACTTGCTGTATATTGGGATGTAGTAACATTTCACATGAAAAAGGAGTGCAACAATTATGTCAAAACTGATAACCGCTGACCAAGCAGCAGCATTGCTAAAAGACAACATGACAGTAGCAACTACCGGCTTTGGTCTTGCTGGCTGGGCGGAAGAAATCGCGGAGTCACTTGAGAAAAGATTTACTGAATCTGGACAACCGAGAAATCTAACTCTTGTACATGCATCTGCCACAGGTGATTGGCATGATCGCGGGACAGTCCGAATCGGCTATGAAGGTTTAATAAAAAGGTGGATTGGTGCTCATATCGGCTCATCGGCGACAATGTCAAAGCTGGTATCGGAAAGCAAAATTGAAGGTTATTGCTTGCCACAAGGAGTTATTGTTCAACTTTACCGCGAAATGGCGGCAAAAAGACCGGGCGTTCTGACAAAGGTAGGTATGGGAACTTTTGTTGATCCGCGTTTGGATGGCGGCAAGATGAACGCTAAGACGAAAGAAGATATTGTTAAATTAGTAGAATTCGATGGTGATCAGTGGCTATACTATAAAACTTTTCCTATCGATGTCGCAATTATTCGGGCAACTACTGCTGATGAAAACGGTAATCTTACTACAGAGAAAGAGTCTGTTATGCTCGAAATGCTGGAGCTGGCACAAGCGGTTAAAAATAACGGCGGCATGGTGATCGCACAGGTTGAATATCTCGCTAAAGCCGGTTCGCTGCATCCACGGAACGTCAAGGTCCCCGGCATTTTAGTGGATCACATTGTTGTGGCAACAGACCAAAAATGCTGCTGGCAGACCGAAGGACTTTATTTCAATCCGGTCTTTTGCGGTGACATTAAGGTACCATTGGACAGTATTCCGGAACTTCCATTGACTGAACGCAAGATTATTGCCCGGCGTGCTGCCATGGAACTCGTACCTGATGCTGTTGTAAATTTGGGCGTGGGAATTCCCAGTGACATTGCTGCTGTCGGGGCTGAGGAAAAGGTTTCAGAGATGATGACTTTCACAACAGAGGTAGGAGGTATCGGTGGAGTACCGGCTAGTTTGCCACATTTTGGTCAGTCCTACAATGGTGAAGCCGTAATTGGACACGCCAATCAGTTTGACTTCTATGATGGCGGTGGCCTTGATGTAGCATTTTTGGGGCTGGCTCAAGTGGATAAAGTAGGAAATGTAAATGTTAGCAAGTTTAAGGGACGGGCTATGGGTCCAGGCGGTTTCATTAATGTCAGCCAAGGTTCGAAAAAAGTAGTCTATTGCGGAACTTTTACTGCCGGTGGTCTTAAAATTGTGATCGAAGACGGCAAGGTTGTAATTGCCCAGGAGGGTAAAGGCAAGAAATTCATTAACCAAGTTGAGCAAGTCACATTTAGTGGAGAATACGCCGCCAAGACTAATCAGGCAGTAATATACGTCACCGAACGCGCTGTATTTCTTCTTGAAAACGGACAAGTAACATTAACGGAAATTGCTCCTGGCATTGATTTAGAAAAAGATGTTTTGAATCTGATGGACTTCAAACCAGTAATTTCACCAAATTTAAAGACAATGCCTGAAGAAATTTTCCAGACAAAATGGGGACAACTCCTACAGATTATTAAAGCCAAAACGAAAGGTTGATGAAAAATGGTTGATATGTCGCTTTCTCCAGAACAGCAAAAAGTGCAACAGTTAGCCCAGGAGTTTACGGCGAAATATATCATTCCTGTTGATCGCGAATGGGACGAAAAAGGCGAATTTCACGAGTTTATTCTGGAAGAAGTAAAAAAAGCCGGCCTTAATTGCATGGCAGTACCCAAAGAATACGGCGGTCCTGGGTACTCCTCTGTTATGCAGTCGCTGGTTGCTGAACAATGGGGTTATGGTTGCGCTGCTTTTGCCACAACTCTCGGCGGTAATGGATTGAGCTCTTATCCGCTGGCGATTGCAGGCACAGACGAACAAAAAAAATTATATTATGGGCGCTTGGTAAACGGCGGTATGGGAGGCTTTGCCCTTACTGAGCCGGGTGCTGGGTCTGATGCTGGTTCTTGCTCCACCATTGCTAAGCTTGATGGCGAAGAGTGGGTAATTAATGGCACAAAATGTTTTGCCACAACCTGCGGTTATACCGACATTATGGTTGTGTTCGCCTCGACCGATCCTAGCAAGGGGGTTAAAGGTCTCAGTGCGTTCATTATCGAGAAGGAACGAGCGGGTGTTATTGTTGGTGCTGTTGAGCATAAAATGGGTATCCGTAGTTCCAACACCGTAGAACTAATTTTAAAAAATGTGAGAATTCCTAAGACTCACCTCCTTGGCAAAGAGGGCGAAGGTATGAAACTTGCCATGAAAACGCTGGATATGGCACGGCCGATTGTAGCATCATTAGCTGTCGGTGTTGCCCAGCGGGCGCTTGATGAAGCTGTGAAATTTGCTAAAGAATATCTTGATGTTAATGGTAAACCGATCGGCAAGCATCAGGCAATTGCTTTCAAATTAGCTGACATGGCTACCCAAGTGGAAGCTGCCAGGCAACTGGTACGAAATGCTCTCCGCCTGAAAGATGCCGGGGTTCCTTATACAAAGGAAGCAGCCATGGCCAAAACCTTTGCTACCGATGCCGCCATGCGTGTAGCGGCAGATGCTGTTGAAATCATGGGACAGTACGGCTATTCCAAGGATGCTATTGTGGAAAAGCTTATGCGTGATGCCAAGGTCACCCAGATATACGAAGGCACCAATCAGGTTCAACGAATTGTCATATCCGGGATCTTACTTAACTCATAAGTTGAGCAGCATAAAGAAGAGGAGGGTAACGCATGAGTTATCCATTAACAGAAGAACAACAACTTATTCAGCAGAATGCCAAGGAATTTGCTTTAGAATGTGTTGAACCGGCTGCTGCTGAAATTGACCATACCGCGGCACACCCGGCAGATATTGTCAAGAAGATGATTGAGCAAGACTTCCTGGGCATTTTTATGCCAAGCGAGTTTGGCGGCGCTGAAGCTGGCTATCTAAGCTATGCGTTAATTATTGAGGAATTATCACGGGTAAGCGGTGCTGTTGCAGCGATTCTTATGAATCATGCTTCACTGGCCGCCTATAGCATTAACCGCTGGGGCTCGGCTGAGCAAAAGACTACCTACTTATCAGCCTTATGCCAAGGGGAAAAATTGGGAGCCTTTGCTCTCAATGAACCCGGTGCAGCTCTGGGGGCAGGCGAGCACAAAGTAGCAGCAGTCAAAGACGGCGATACTTATGTGTTAAAAGGCCGTAAATGCTATGTTGCCAATGGTGGCGTAGCCGGCGTGTATATCGTATTTGCCCAGACCAATCCAGAGGCTGGTGCAAAAGGAATCAGCGCCTTCATTGTTGACGGTCAGTCAGATGGCTTGTCAATAGCCCGGATTATAAACAAGATGGGCCTCAGGGGTTGCCAGTCAGCCGAGTTGGTATTTGATAATGTGAAAGTGCCAGTAGCAAACTTGTTAGGTGCAGAAGGGGCAGGTCTTGCGATTGCAGCTGAAGCGCTGGCTGCCACTAGTATCGCCGAAGGAGGTATGGTTGTAGGCATTGCCCAAGCAGCCATGGAAGATGCTGTGAAATATGGTAAACAGAGAATCCAATTCGGTCGTCCTATTGCCAGTTTTCCCGCCATCCAGACCATGCTAGCCGAGATGGCCACTAACATCCATATGCTGCGTTTAGCCGTGTATGACGCCGCTACCCTTTTAGAAAACGGTGAGCCGTTTGCTGCTGAGGCGGCCATGATCAAGCTATTTGCTGCTCGTATTGGGCAAAGTGCGTTAATTGACGTTATCCAGATTGAAGGCGGTTATGGTTACAGCCAGGAAATGGTGGCTTCTCGTCTCTATCGTGACATCAAAGGCGCCGTAATTAAAAACAGCTCAATTGATTTCCCGGAGAAGATCATTGCCGGGAATCTGTTGGCCTAACAAAAGAAAAATTATGAACTGAACAGGGAGAGGATAAAAACTCCTCTCCCAAATGAAGAAAGGGGTAAAGCATGCAAAAGCTTCTTGTCTGCTACAAGTGGGTATTAGACGAACAAGATATTAAAATAGCGGGGGATTTGTCCCTCGACACCGGCAGGGCTAAATACAAAATCAGCGATTATGACAAAAATGCGATAGAAGAAGGCGCTCTTTTAGCGGAAAAGCATGGCGTCAGCGTTGAAGCCCTCACTTTTGGAACTGCTTCAGTGAAACAATCACTGAAAGACGCTCTATCCAGAGGTCTTGACAAAGTATATTGGATTGGTGATGCAGCAAGCGAACAGGCAGATGCTTTTGTGACTGCTAATGTATTAACTGCCGCTAT
>JAGGAA010000358.1 GCA_017889675.1 Bacillota bacterium
CGTATGCCCATATTGTGCCAAAACGGCCTCTAACTGACACATAAAATAAGAATTAGCACTCTTGCTAAGCGGAGCTATGACCCCATCAATAAAGGCCTTGCTGGCATCAGGAATAACCAGCGCTGGATCAATCTCCAGATTGTTACCTAGACCCGTACAATCCGGGCAGGCACCAAAAGGACTGTTAAAGGAAAACATCCGGGGTGCAATCTCCGGCAGACTAATGCCACAGTCAACACAAGCAAAATTTTGGCTGAACATGAGTTCCTTAGCGCCGCCGACATCTACAGCCACAATACCGCCGCTTAACTTGAGTGAAGTCTCCAGCGAATCGGCTAAACGACTGCCGACCCCGTCGCGCACAACGATGCGGTCAACAACTACTTCAATAGTATGCTTCTTATTTTTCTCAAGCTTAATTTCATCTGTAATATCATGGATTTCACCATCCACCCGTACCCGGACATAACCATTCTTACGGATGTCTTCCAGTACCTTCTGGTGCTCGCCTTTTTTACCGCGCACCACCGGTGCCAGTATACTCAGCCTGGAGCCCTCGCCTAAGGCCATGAGTTGATCAACCATCTGCTCTACGGTCTGCTGACTGATTGGTTTGCCGCATTTCGGGCAATACGGCCGCCCCGCCCGGGCAAACAACAAACGCAGGTAATCATAAATCTCAGTCACTGTCCCCACTGTAGACCGCGGATTGCGGCTGGTGGTCTTTTGGTCAATCGATATAGCTGGCGATAAACCTTCAATATAGTCAACATCTGGTTTGTCCATCTGTCCCAAAAACTGACGGGCATAAGACGATAGCGACTCCACATAGCGGCGTTGACCTTCTGCATAAATGGTATCAAAAGCCAATGAGGACTTGCCTGAACCACTCAGGCCGGTAATAACCACAAGTTGATCACGTGGAATGGTTATGTCAATGTTTTTTAAATTGTGCTGTCTGGCACCCTTAACAATAATACTGTCTGGCATTTTCGGTTCCCCTTTTAGACTACTATATATTAATTGATATTAATTATTTGATCCTTATATTATACCAGTATTCTTAGTATAATGGTAGCGGTCTGCGACCGTAAAAATAGTACTTGTCCTTCCAAGTCGTAGCAGGTAGAATGATAATATAGAATTCGATAAACTGATAGAAGGAGGCTTGTATGAGCGAAGAACGTTTTGATCGGCTTGAAAAAATGCTGGAACAAACCCAAAACCAAATGAGTCAAATGCAAAACCTGACAGAACAGCTAATTAAAATGGTTGGCCATAATAATGCTGTTACTGAAGAGCTTAGCGATCGCATGGACAAACTAGAGACCAAGTTTGATAATCTAGAAACTAAAGTTGACTGTATGGAAACACAAATACAAACTGGTTTTGCCGGACTTACCGCTATGGTTAATCTCCTTGGAGAAAAAGTAGATACTATTCCTCGTCTTGAAACCAAGCTTGAAATACTTAATGATTACATTTTGAATCAAGCAGCTGATATTCGCATGCTCAAGAAAGCACGCTAAAGCAATGATTGTAAAATTCCCCGGCACAGGCAACCGTCATAAGGTGGTACCCCGGCCTCCCTCGTAACCCCCGTCCCCCCCGACCTTTGCCGGAAAAAGCGTTCCGCAGGAGAAAAGCCAGGCGGTATTCCGTTAATAAATCCGTACTGTTTGAGCGTAGCGAGTTTACGGATTTTAGGAATATCGCCTGGCTTTTCAGCTTTTGGAGGCTTTGGGCCTAGACCTTTTGTTACTTTGGAAATATCAACTTACCTTCTTACTTTTTCTGCCGTTTAGCAGTTTTACCAGCAGATTTCGCTTTTACCAATCCCGCCCCGGCCTTTTGCCGCAGTTCGACAATCATATCTCTAAGCTCAGCCGCCCGTTCAAACTCCAATAACTTAGAGGCCTGACGCATTTCTTTCTCCAGATTAGCAGCCAGTTCCAGCATATCGTCCTTCTTCATGTTACCAATGCGATCGACTTTGTAGTTTGCCGGAGTTTCCGCCACCTTAGTGGTTTCGATAAGTTCCTTCACCCGTTTTTCAATGGTTTTTGGGGTTATGCCGTGCTCTGTGTTATAAGCCAGCTGAATTTCCCGGCGGCGCTCAGTCTCGCTCATAGCCCGGCGCATGGAGTCAGTAATTTTATCAGCATACATGATAACCTTGCCATGGGCATTCCGGGCGGCACGACCAATGGTCTGAACCAGCGAAGTCTCCGAACGCAGGAAACCCTCTTTATCCGCATCGAGAATAGTCACAAGTGACACTTCCGGCATATCCAGTCCTTCCCGCAGCAGATTTATGCCCACAAGCACATCATGCACCCCGGCCCGTAAATCCCTAATAATCTCTACCCGCTCAATTGTTGCAATATCTGAGTGGAGATAATTCACCTTAATCCCCATACCTTTTAAATACTCGGTCAAGTTTTCTGCCATTTTCTTGGTCAGCGTGGTCACAAGCACCCGTTCATTGACTGCTGTGCGCAATTTGATTTGATCCAGCAAATCGTCCATTTGCCCTTTAATGGGGCGAACCTCAATTTCAGGATCGATAAGACCAGTCGGACGAATAACCTGCTGAGCTACCTGACTGGCTTCTTTCAGTTCATACGCGGCCGGGGTTGCTGAAACATAGACAATTTGATTAATTCGCTCGCCAAACTCGTCAAAAGTTAACGGCCTGTTATCAAATGCGGAGGGCAAACGAAAGCCATTCCCCACAAGTGCTTCCTTACGTGAACGATCACCTGCATACATAGCCCGGACCTGCGGCAACGTAACATGGGACTCGTCAACTACAATAAGGAAGTCTTCCGGAAAATAATCTATCAACGTATACGGCGACTCGCCCGGCTGGCGCTGGGTAAGATGCCGTGAATAATTTTCAATTCCTGAGCAATAACCCATTTCCAACATCATTTCCAAGTCATAGCGGGTGCGCTGATCCAGACGCTGGGCTTCTAATAGCTTGTTATTTGCCTTGAGATAAGCCAACCTTTCATCCAGTTCAACTTCAATATCCTGTACCGCACGCAACATGTTTTCCCGCGAAGTAACATAGTGGGAGGCCGGATAAATCGCAATATGTTTGCGTTCAGTGATAATTTCACCTGTCAGGGTATCAATCTCCAAAATCCGCTCGATTTCATCGCCAAATAATTCCACCCGTACAGCCTTCTCGCCATAGGCTGCCGGAAAAATTTCAACAATATCGCCCCGCACCCGGAAAGTACCGCGGGTAAAGTTATAATCGTTGCGTTCATACTGAATTTCCACAAGCTTACGCAAAATGTCATCCCGGTCTTTGGTTTGACCCTGCCGCAACGACAGCACTAATCCCCGATATTCATCAGGTGAACCTAAACCATAAATACACGACACACTGGCCACAATAATAACATCTCGCCGCTCAAACAGTGAACTGGTTGCTGAGTGACGCAGCTTGTCGATTTCATCATTAATCGAAGCATCTTTTTCGATATACGTATCAGTTTGCGCAATATAGGCTTCTGGCTGATAGTAATCATAGTAGCTCACAAAATACTCCACCGCATTATTCGGGAAAAACTCTTTAAATTCACTGGCCAATTGAGCAGCAAGCGTTTTATTATGCGCAATCACTAATGTTGGTTTTTGCACAGCTTCAATGACTTTGGCTATAGTAAAAGTCTTGCCGGTACCAGTAGCTCCCAGCAG
>JAGGAA010000110.1 GCA_017889675.1 Bacillota bacterium
GGGGGAGAAATTATCAAGGAAGAAGGAATGGCAGATGCGAAAAAGTTTTAAAAAAATGGTCATCCCATCAGCGGTTTTCGTTTGTTTGTTAAGTTCATTCAATTTTGCCCAGGCAGAAGAGTCTAAGGAGGCTACTCTTGATGAAGTGCAAGTCCACTCGACAGCATTAAAAGATTATCTGGTGACGACAGAGGTCATTACTGCCGAAAAAATTAAAGAGATGGGCGCAACTAACCTGGCAGAGGCAATTGAAATGGTTCCTGGGTTGTATGTCGCTAGGGGCGATAAAAGTAGCCGTCTGGTGCGTATTCGCGGTGCGGCGACCGATCAGACTAAAGTTTACATTGACGGAATGCCTGTGTTCCCTTTGTCTGGCATTGCTTCAAACTCTGCATCCAATTTGGAAAACATACCTGTTGATAACATTGAGAAGATTGAGATCATTAAGGGACCTGGCCCCGTACAATACGGGACAGATTATAAAGGCGGCATTATTTTAATTACTACAAAAACGGGAAAAGGCCCTGGCCAAGTCAATCTAAATCTGTCAGCCGGCTCCCATAACAGTTATGATAACTATGTCTCATATAGTGGCAGTGAAAAAAATGCCAGCTACTACTTTACTGCTGGCAAAAAACAAGGTGATGGGTACTTAAACAATTCTGAATTTGACACAGAGTATTTCAACGGTAAAATCAAATGGAGTCTCAACAAAGATTCTGATCTGACACTAAGCGGCTACTATATGAATACAGATCGCCAAATTCCTAATGGCATTGATCAAAGCACAGGTGAGGAAACAACCAATAATATTAAATGGTCCGGTGATACGGCGATAAGTGGCGAGAGAAACACAAAGAATTGGAAATATAAAGATTTTAAACAGACGGATATTGCTTTGCAGTTTGATCAAAAAGCCAGCGACCGGTTTAAATATGATGTAAAATTGTATCATGTAACAGATGGGAATGACTTGTGGGTATATAATGGAAATAACGCTACACTAGGTACGAATACCTATTCCAATCCAATCTGGTATCGCAGTGGCTGGTATTCAAAAGGAAACGGTATAGAATTTACCGGTGATCTGCAAACTTCCTTAAATAATACCATCACCTTTGGTACAAAATACAACAAAATTGACTGGGATGCAGACGAAAATAACTCTGATCTTGATGAAGATGGTACCGATAAACGTATAGGTTACTATATTCAGGATAATTGGAAGCTTAATGATAAAACTGAGCTTACACTAGGAGTGCGTCATGACCAGGTGAAACAGTCGTATTCGTATAACAAAACCGGTAAAAGTAGTATTGAGGACAACAGCAAGGAAGATGTTACTGATCCAGTTTTAAATATTACCCATAAGCTGGATAAACAAAATACCTTGCGTTTTTCTGCCGGCAAGTCGCACATATTTGCTGCGGCTAAACAAATTGCTACCAATATTACGAGCGGCGTGGCAGTTCCGGATACTGAAAGGACAACCAACTACGAGTTAGGCTGGAAACACGATTTTGATGAAAAGTCATCGCTGGATATTGCGGCCTTTAATAATAAAATGCATGATCGTATCGACAAAATTACTGATTCGAGCAGTGCGTTATATGGTACGTATTACAATATTACTGATACGGATATAAAAGGCGTGGAATTGGGATACAGTAGGTACATTACAAAACGATTGAAAGGCTTTGTCAACTATACATATCTGGATGCCAAAGATACTGATGAAGACGGCGTCGAAACCAGAGCGGTCAATTTGCCGGATTCCGTGTTTAACTACGGCTTAACGTATACAGTGGACAAGTTCCAGGCAACCGTTCTTGGGCAAATTCTTGGCAATGTGAAAACCGACGACGATACCTATACAAAACTTGACAGCTATCACACCTTGGATCTTGATTTAAAATACCGTGAAAATAAAAATTTGGAATATTATCTGCGCATAAATAATCTCTTTGATGCTAAATACTGGGAAAAATATGACTACCCTGGTGATGGAATCAATTTTATGGCTGGTGTTGCTATTAAAATGTAACCTTACAAATAAAGACAAGGAAGGCTCCCGGTTTCCCGGGAGCCTTCCTCCTTGTCCTTACTTTTTCCTATTTCTATAGCTTAGCCCTTTATAAATACACCAATGGCCTTTTTTGAGTGACTCAACATCAACCCATAGTTTTTGTGGTATTGCATGTGCGGTTGTATACCAATCCGCCGCGCCTTGTACCAGTTTTTGCGGTGGTGCATTCCTGCCAAAATAGGATATGTTGAGAAGTGAAACGCTTATTCTGACTGTAGGATTATTTCCGTCAGCCCATTCCTGTGCTTCGAGTTCTTTGTTCTTAGTTAACCATACGACGCCTTCGACGGATTGGTTAATACAGCCGTTTTCCAAGATTTGTTCCAGATTTTGCTCGGTAGTAAAATGATATAGTCTCATAGTTTCTCCTTATCAAGTCTAACTAAAGCAGTTTTTCCCCATAAAAAAAAACCCTATGTTTTGGGTATTCGGGGGTGTACAGGCAAATGTCGCCTATATTCTGTGGCGGTTAAAAACAATATGATATTGTTACTAATCGTCATTAGGTACTTATAAATATAAGTCATTATACCACGAATAATCGATTCTGTCAAATAATTGCTTTCCTGGAACAAACATCTATCCGTTTGCGATAAACGATTTTTAACGAGTAGGGGTAGAATAATAGAGCTGGAGACAAGGCACATAAAAGGGAAATTAAAAATCATAGAGAAATGTATTATATTATGGTACTGCTGGTATAAGCCAATTAAGTGACCGGAATAGACAGTTACATGTAGGTCTCACTTTATTGGATACTATATATGTAAGGAGGCGCAAAGAATGCGGGTACTGCTGGTAGATGATGATCGGGTTAGCAGATCAGTTGTGAGATGTCTTTTGCAGGACCGTAACTGCGAGGTGACAGAATGCTCTAGTGCTGTTGAGGCACTTATTGAGCTTGTTGATGCAGACTATCCGATGGTGCTTTCTGATATCAATATGCCAGGCATGTCAGGCATTGAATTGGCAGGGGCCATAAAACAATTGTCAGACAGTTGGCGGACAGATATTGTTCTTTTTACAGGATATGCGGATATAAAATCTGCTGTCGACGCTTTACGTGCCGGAGTTTATGATTATCTACAAAAACCGGTTGATCCGCAGGAACTGACATTGACGATTGACCGGGTGGCCGAGCATCAGGCCTTGTTGAGGGAAAACAAAAAGCTAACTGATCGATTCCAGGATGAAGTTTGTGCGGCTACCGAGGCAACTAGGCGCGAACTCTTTTCCGTGAAAAAGGTTTTGGCAGAGTCAATCATCGGTAAAGTGGGGGTTTTTGGGGAAAGTACTCGTAAATTGTTGGAGCAGGCGCAGCAGTTTCATGCCGATAGGTCTATTTCTGTGCTTATTCAAGGGGAAACTGGTGTTGGCAAAGAAGTTATAGCCAAGGCTATTCACTATGGTGTGACAATGGATGAATTAACTAATAGACCGTTTATTGCTATCAATTGTAGTGCATTGACGCCCTCTTTGTTTGAAAGTGAAATGTTTGGCTATGAGGCGGGCGCATTCACCGGCAGTGCACCCCAAGGCGCAAAAGGTAAATTTGATATGGCACAAAAGGGAACGTTGTTTCTTGATGAGATCGGTGAAATTCCGCTTAACTTGCAGGCAAAACTGCTTAGGGTACTTCAGGAAAAAGAGTTTTACCGGGTTGGCGGGCTGAAGAAGATTAAAAGTGATATCAGGATTATTTGTGCTACCAATAGTTTAATTGAGGATCAAATAGAAAATGGTACTTTCCGCAGGGATCTCTATTATCGTCTGAAGGTTGGGTGTCTTATGGTACCGCCGCTGCGAGAACGAAAAGACGAAATTGTGCCGCTGGCGAATGCGTTCCTGATGGATGCTGCTCAGCAGAAAAAGAAACGGTTTCACCTGATAGCTCCTGCGGCGGCCAAGCTATTGAAGGAATATTCCTGGCCGGGGAATATAAGAGAACTTAAAAATGTTATCGAATATGTTGCCTTTGCCTATGACGGGGAAGAACTGCAAGTAAACCATCTTGCACATTTACTAGGGGAAGAAAGACACAGCCAAGCATTCAGCCAAGAGCTGGGTAGTGATGTGGTCAGGCAGCAAATGGTGTTGCACTTTCCTTCGAGTGGATATTCGTTAAAAAGCTTCTGTGATGATATTGTTGACGAGGTCATCCTTGCCCATGACGGCAATCAGGCAGCTGCAGCTAAGTATCTGGGAATTTCCCTGCGGGCCTTATATTATCGCCTGGAGAAAAAACGGATCAAGCAAGAGATTAGCAAAATCTAGTGAAATAAACTTCATACAAAAACTTCAGTTACTGCAAGTTTTTGTATGAAATGATCTTCTTCTACTTTTGCGTTAAGAAAAATCAGTCGCTATTGCCAAGGAGATAGTTGCTGAAGTTGTTGATGATTAGGGTGTTTTGCCTGACAAAATAATAGTAGTTGAATAGTATTAAGTAAGCGTGCCGATTGTGGCACGCTTTTTGCATTAGAGGTTAGTAAGAAGAGATCATCGGAGGTCAAAATGGAGGGAAGTTATGTATGATGCCGGCGCTTAGTGAGGTGGCGAATGCAGAAATTCTTATTGTAGATGATAATCAAGCTAACTTAGAAATGCTCTCAGTCATGTTTCGAGAATTAGCATATAAAGTGCGGGTTGCGTCAAGCGGAGCCTTTGCTTTGCAAATCATTCAGCGTAGTGTACCAGATTTAATTATCCTTGACGTCAACCTGTCAGATATGGATGGATATGAAATTTGTAAAAAATTGAAGGCGTCAGCAGAATGGGAATCCATTCCGGTTATATTTATCAGTGCATCAACAGAACTGTTTGATATGTCTGAGGCTTTTCGCGTTGGCGGTGCTGACTATATAAAACCCCCCTTTTCCTGTGCTGAAGTGGAGGCTAGAATTGGGACCCAGCTTCGCTTACATCAATCCCGAAAACGCTTAGAAGCCATAGTTAACGAAAAAACGCGCGCAATAGTAAAAGCGCAGTCGGCCTTGAGCTTTGCTTTAACGACAATGGTTGAGTCCTATGATGACGAAACAGCTCAGCATCTCGAACATGTTCAGAAGATCTCTCGGCTATTGGCTTTAACGCTTAAGACGTCGTCGCGCTATTGTGCAGATATTAATGATGAGTTTGTGAAGAATATCTATCGTGCCAGTGTTTTGCATGACATCGGCAAGGTAGGAATTCCTCACACCATCTTACATAAGTTGGGAGAACTCACGTTCCGGGAATTTGAGGTCATAAAATCGCATACGACGATAGGCGCTAAAATGCTGCAAGCTGTTTGCGGCTATTATCCTAAAAACTCCTTTCTCCATATGGGGATTAACATTGTACGGTTTCACCATGAAAAATGGGATGGGAGCGGCTATCCGGATGGACTGGCAGGAGAAAATATTCCGTTGGCGGCTCGCATTATGGCAGTAGCCGATGTCTATGATGCCATGCGATCAAAACGTTGTTATAAGTCGGCGTGTTCTCATGCTAAAGCCAGGGAAGCTATTATGCAGGGGATCGGAACCCATTTTGATCCGGTTATCGTTCGTGCGTTTGCGCGGATAGAAAATAAATTGGTGGCACTTTATACTGAACAGTAAGGACCTTGGTTGACTGGGTGAGTAAAAAAGAATGTGGAAGCGAGGATTGGATAAATGGAAAAGTTACGGGAGTATGAACAAAAAATCGAATATGCCCGGGTCCAATTGGGTGAATTAGTGGTGGCGAAGGGCTTTAATCTGCAAGACCCTGAACTAATTTCTCTAAGCGATGAGATGGATCGTCTTATTGTTGATTTTGAAAAGGCAAAACAGGTTATATTACAAGTGTGAATAGTGCTCTCTGATAGTAGTTTGGCTCCCGCAATAGCGCCAATCAAAATACTGATCTCCCTAGCTGGTGCTATATAGCTTACAGGGCTGAATACCATAGCTGTTAAAACGAGAATATAGGCTAGTGGTGATAGGATGGCGACTCCTAACGCTTCTTTTTTGTGGGTAGCCCATTGTTCTTTGACTTTATCCCAGTTTTTTAACGAATATGGTGTGAGTAACAGAACCCGCCCTAAATTCGTGGACCAATCCATTAGTAACGGGGGAAGCAAATAAGTACTTACAGCAATTTTGTCTACAACAGTGTAGCCTGCAATTGCGGTGCCGCAGAGCAGGGCATATAGTATTGACTTGCGGGAATCGCTTTTTTCATAACTTAAAGGGTTGCCGGTGATAACAAGAATACCTATTCCGATGAACAGTGCCCCCACTAATGCAACAGGTGTTGGTTGTTCGCCTAATAAGACGATGGCTGTCAGTATAGAAAGTAAAGGCCCGGTACCTCGGGCAAGGGGATATATTACCGATAGATCCCCGAAACGATACCCTTTGTCTAATAAGATAAAATATATAGAATGTAATACGGCACTGCCCAAAATCAGTGAAAAATGAGCCGAACTGATAAGGGGTTTTTCTACCAGTAGTAGCCATAAAGCCAAGGGGAAGTATAATACTGAGGAAAGACTGGCAAATATCCAAATGAAAGCTGTACCCCCACAAGCCTTTTTAGCTAGAAGGTTCCAGGCTGCATGGCAGAACGCGGCTATTATTATCAGTATAAGTGCAAAGCTAGTCATCTGAGCTCCTTTCGCAATAAATACTTGGTAAATAAGTTATTTCATGTTAATTTTAATATATAAAATAACAAAAGTAAAACAGATAGAACTGGGATAAAATATCTAAGACTTCATTATCTAAATCGATTTATTTGACAGAACCTATGACGCAAGAGGCCTCATAAATTTCATACGAAAATTGCATACCATGCAATTTTTGTATGAAATTTGTTTAGTGATCTTCTATGTATAAGGAAAATTCTGTTGCAAGTACTTCAGATCTGCTTGAGCTTGTCGAAGGTTGCCATAGATTACAGGAATAAGAGACGTATTTGAATATTATTTAAGAAGCGTGCTGATTTTGGCACGCTTCTTGCTTTTTAGGTAAGCAAGAAGCAATATACAAATGACAAAGGGGGTAAGTTTGCATGAAAGATCTAAAAATTGAAGCTATGCGTATCCGGCTGAGCGGCCTAGTGGTAGCCAAGAATTTTGACATGCAAGATCCGGATGTCATTTCCCTTAGTAAAGAACTAGATCGCCTGATTGTTGATTTTGAAAAAGCAAAGCAACAGGTGTTGCAAAGCTCTGATTATACAAAAAACCTTAGCTTTAGCTAAGGTTTTTTGTCCAGCTGGAAAGTATAACTTTCCCTGGATTAACGGGGCGGCAAAAAGTAAATGACGGCATACTGCCAAATAATTAGTTTAACAATAGGGTAAGTTGGGAATAGTATAAACTAGCTTAGTAAAGAATGAGGTGAGGGCTAGTTTGCTTCGATTTCGCCATAATCCTATTGTGATT
>JAGGAA010000359.1 GCA_017889675.1 Bacillota bacterium
GTTCGAGCCTTCTAATACCCAGTTGATTTGCTCTTCATTAGCCCAATTTTTCAAGTCGCTAAACCGTTGTTTCTTACAGAAGTAGCAGCGCTCCGCCGTATTGGCAACAAAGTCGTCACTAACAAGCTCACTACTGTGTAACAGAACATGCCGAATACCAATTTGCTTGGCAACATCAATGGCCTCCTGCCGTTCCGCATCAGGCAGGGTTTCTGAATAAGCAGTAACAGCCACCGCCTTGTCCCCTAATACCCGTTGGGCGGCAGCAGCTAAGAAGCTGCTGTCAACGCCACCGGAAAAGCCGATTGCCACTGTCTCCATTTGCTGTAATAGTTGTGTTAATTTTTCAAGTTTATCGTTGAGTTGCACTATGGATTCCTCCTGCACCAAAAACTACATCTGTTACTATTTGGTTGCTACAAAAGCCTGCTCCAAATCGGCAATAATATCCTCTATATCTTCAATCCCAACAGACAGGCGTACCATGTCATCACTTACACCAGCAGCAGTCAGCTGTTCGCCGCTCAATTGAGAATGGGTTGTACTAGCCGGATGAATGACTAGCGACTTGGCATCACCGACATTGGCAAGAAGCGAAAATAATTTAAGGCTGTTAATGAATTTTCTTCCCGCCTCTAGGCCGCCTTTAATGCCAAATGTCATCATCGCGCCCGCACCTTTGGACAGATATTTTTGCGCCAATGTATAATCAGGGTGACTTGGTAGTCCTGGATAGCTGACCCAGGAAACAAAGTCATGCTTTTGCAAAAACTCAGCTACTTTTTGCGCATTTTGGCTATGCCGTTCCATTCTGAGGTGCAATGTTTCCAGACCCTGCAGAAGGGCAAAGCTGTTAAAAGGACTGATGCAAGCCCCCAAATCCCGCAGAACTTGTACCCGCAGGCGGATAATATAGGCCATTGGCCCTAAGGCTGCTGTATAGTTTAAGTCATGATAGCTAGGGTCAGGCTCAGATAGCAGCGGAAATTTACCGTTGTCCCAATTAAATTTACCACTGTCAATGACAACACCGCCCATAGATGTACCATGACCACCAATGAATTTAGTGGCCGAATGGATAACAACATCAGCACCAAAGTCAATAGGACGGCAGAGATATGGGGTTGCAAAAGTACTATCAATAAGGAGTGGTATACCATTGTTATGGGCGAGTGCAGCTACGCCTTCAATGTCCAGCACGTCAATCTTAGGATTGCCAATTGTCTCAGCATACAACGCCTTGGTTTTGGAAGTAATTGCCTTGGCGAAATTTTCGGGATCACTTGGATCAACAAAAGTCACTTTGATGCCCAGCCGCGGCAGGGTGTAGGCAAACATGTTATAGGTACCACCATATAAAGTAGAGGAACTGACGATTTCATCGCCAGCTTGGGCAATATTTAAGATAGCTGCGCTTATGGCGGCGTGACCGGATGCAAAAGCCAGCGCACCGACACCGCCTTCCAATGCAGCAATGCGTTTTTCAAATACATCGGTAGTCGGATTCATAAGTCGGGTATAAATGTTGCCAGATTCTTTTAGTCCAAATAGATTAGCGGCATGGTCAGCGTCACGAAAATTGTAAGATGTAGTCTGATAGATAGGAACTGCCCGGGAACCAGTAGTAGGATCAGGCTCTTGCCCGCCGTGAACAGCCACTGTATTGAATTTTAGATTTTCAGGTAATGCCATGTTTATCAACCTCCTAATAATTGTAAATCGCTAAAAATAAAAAGGCCAAAGAATGGCTCACTAGAGCAGTTCTTTGGCCTTTAGTTTACTAATCAGCCTAGATAAATATAATTCATATACTATTATGTTACATATAGTATCATAGGAATAGCTATTTGTCAATGAAAAGGTACATTAAAAAATATAAATGCTCTTAATTTTCATATCATCAGGTAACGTCCCCTCGCCACCGCCATTTAGCCAAGCAATAGGTATACTATCGGCACTGATATCAAGTTCATAACGTATTCTGCCATCGCGCGTTATGGCATAGAGCGCGTCACCGTATTCAATTGCTTTCAAACCGCCAGCTTGCCTCAATTCTCCCAAAGTCCCCCCTACCCTGACAACATTACCAGTCTTATAGCGGCTATCGAACACATGAATAGCTGTGACGATCCGCAGCGAATCAATTGACTTACCCACCCCAATGTTTCCCGCATAGCCAGGAGCTAATATAAATTCCCCCGGTGGTGCAGTCGCCGCTGCCACTGTCTTACTCTCAGTAGTAGAACCGGAAGATTTAGCCCCTTGTGGTTTGCTGTCAGGTGTGGTTAGCGATTTGTCCGGTTTCTTGCTCACAGGAGCAACTTTATCTAAAGCTTCTTTAAGTTCAATAACTCCTGCTTGCACCAAAGCCTCCAACACTCTTCTATCATTCTTGGCTTTAGCCATACTAATACTAGTATTGCCTTTACTATCTCTGGCGGTAATGTCAGCGCCCCTTTGCAACAAGACATTCACCACATCGGCATGACTATTACATACGGCCATCATTAGCGCAGTCTGTCCCGCTTTATCACGAGCGTTTACATCAGCGCCTTGATCTAAGAGTTGCCGCACTATCGGAGTCTGTCCATAGGCAGCCGCCGCATGCAACGGCGTAAATCCGTCAGTTTTTCGGTAAGAGTCAGGCGCCATCCCCGCTTGCATAAATAGTGTGGTAACGCCTTTCTCACCCCGGCCAGCATATTTGACAAAATCATCAGCTGTAAAACTCACACCCATGCGAAAAAGGCGATTTTCCGGTAAGTTAGCAGCTTCCAGTTTAGATTTACTGTCCATAATGCCATAGTAAGTCCCGAGCCCAACAATAGCCGGTAGAAGGATTAACGCAAAATACACCAAATGCCGCGGCTCAAAGCTTGTGAAAAAACTGCCTGTAGTCACCTTAACTTTACTGAACAGTCCAGGAAAATCAGGTTTACTCACCGTCGGTCGTTTAATCCCTTTTATTTTCTCAATAGCGTCTTTAATTTTAATTTTTAAATTTGCCCACATATTTCGCTCCGGTACATAAAGTTTTTATTTATTATATATTCGCCTTCAGACACATATTCCCTTTGTTTTTCGACAAAAAGATACACGTGAAATTAATATTTTGCTAACAAATGCCAACACAGTAAATAATCAACTGCCGTATCTTTGATTTTTTTCAAGAGATACGGCAGTTATTTTAGACTATTTGCACCTTGTATTCGCGCATCCAATGATCAGCTTGGATGAGATAGGCAAAGAGCTGCGGTCCACTCATCAATTGACCAAACCAAGGAATATTGGCTGCAGATAAATCGGTCTCAGCAATTTTTCTTAACTCATCAATCGCAAGAACCTGTTTTAGCGGGGATGACGCTTGGTTTAAAACAGTAAGGGCCTCATTGACAACTGCTTTGGTATACGCTGGGTTATGCGTTTTCGGGTAGGGACTCTTTTTTCGCCACAATACATCCTCTGGCAAAATCCCTGCCAGTGCATAACGCAAAAGTCCCTTTTCCCGGTTTTGTGCATTTTTTAGATCCCAAGGTACATTCCAAACATAATCAACAATCCGGTGATCACAAAAGGGTACCCTAACTTCTAAGCCAAAGGCCATACTCATACGATCTTTACGATCAAGAAGTGTTGGCATAAAGCGGGTAAGGCTAAGGTAAAATATCTCCCGCATTCTGGCCGAGCGTTTATCTTCGCCAGGCAGCCTTGGCACTTCGGCTAATGCATCACTATAACGCTGGGCTACATAGTCAGTCGGCTTAATTCTTCTCTGCATTTCGGGTTTCAGCCAGGGGATGCGGATCTCGGGGTGCGGCGACCAGGGAAAAGTAGCCGTATTGATCATATCTTCCCGCCGAAACCAAGGATATCCGCCAAAG